>JBOGEW010000308.1:0-4787 GCA_050742075.1 Acidimicrobiia bacterium | reverse complement strand
GCTCCAACCCGTAACGAAAACGACTCTCATGCTGCCCATGAAGTGATGCTGGCGATGAAGCGGGGCGACCAGGCGGGGATCATTCGCGGCGCCTACGGACCGCGAGAAAAGCTCGCCCTCTTCTCTCAATTCGACGCCGTGGTGGCCATGCGACTCCACGCTGCCATGTTCGGTCTCAAGGCCGGCAAGCCCACCGTCGCCATCTCTTATGACCGCAAAGTCGATTCGATGATGAGCGACCTCGGACTGCCAGGCTTGGTCCTCCCCCTCGAGGGGCTGACTTCGGAGGGGGTCGTCACCACTTTGGAGAAAGCCGAGGGATCGCACGACAAGGACGCGATCGCCGAATCGATCAACACCCTGGCCGAAAGATCTCTCCGCAATCGGGATGCCTTGGCCAAAGCAGGTGCCGTGTCAACCGGGGAACGGCGTGAGGATGCCCAGGTGCTGGAGATGCTGATTGATGCCGCGATGGCGAGGTCAAACGACGCCCAACTGCTCAACCGGGCCAACTACGAGAGCTCCCTCAAGGACGCGACGATCGATCACCTCCGAGCCGAATTGAAGGAGATGAACGACTCGCGTG
This sequence comes from Acidimicrobiia bacterium, assembly GCA_050742075.1. Lineage (GTDB taxonomy): Bacteria > Actinomycetota > Acidimicrobiia > Spongiisociales > ZC4RG35 > JACCTH01. The sequence continues at coordinate 4,201 of JBOGEW010000308.1, read as the reverse complement.
CCCAGCAGCTGGCGCGCCGCTATTGGAAGCTTCGCCAGGATGCCCGGGAGACTGTTGCCAGGGTTCGTTCCCGGGTTGATCCCAGAGCTCGAGCCGCGCTGGCAGATGGAACTCCGCTCTTCGATCGATTCAACGACGTCCCGACCTACGGCGGGCCATCGGATCTGAGAGCGCACTACTCGAGTCAGCTCGAACAAATCCTCGACGAACATCGCCATGCGGTGGGATATGCGCTACTGCCCTTTTCGATCGGTTGGAAGTCGAGCCTCTTTCAGCGCCCTCAGCAGATGGCTCGTGCCCTGGCTCGCCAAGGTTATCTCGTCTTCTATGGACTCGACCATTGGAGCCGCGAGCAGACCGACGGCTTCCGCCAGGTGGACACCAACCTCTTCTTGTACTCCGTGTATCCGAACTACCTCGATGTGCTCCAGGGAATCCCTCGCCCCCTGACGCTCACCTACGCCTACAACTTCAACTTCGTCCGCCACCTCCGAAACCCGGTGACGGTCTTCGAGCACATCGACGAGCTCGAGGTCTTTACCGCCACCCACCAGATGGAGCATCTGGTCCAGTGGTACGAGGATGCAATCGAGAATGCCGACATCGTGGTCGCCTCCGCCCATGACCTTCTGCAAACCGTTCAGAAGCGCCGGCCTGATGCTTTTCTCTGCCAGAACGGGGTCGACTTCGACCATTTCGCTGGTCGCCGACCGGGCCCCCGGCCTTCGGATTTGCCCTCAGACGGCAAACCCATCGTGGGCTATTTCGGCGCCCTGGCGGAGTGGATCGACTACGACCTCCTCGACTTCGCCGCCGACTCGTTGCCGGACTTCCGTTTTGTTTTCATCGGGCCTGACTATGACGAATCGATGGATGGAAAGCCCGTCTTTGATCGACCCAATGTCTCCTGGCTCGGTCCCAAGGAGTACGAAGAGCTTCCTTCTTACCTGCAGGCTTTCTCGGTAGCGACAATTCCGTTCGCGCTTAACGACGTCACCCACGCCGTCTCTCCGGTCAAGCTGCACGAATACCTGGCCGGGGGGAAGCCCGTCGTCACCACCGCCATGAGGGAAACCGCCTCTTATGACGTCGTGATGATCGGGCAGGATCGGGCCGACTGGGTCGAGAAGTTGGTCGCGGCGGAGCGGCTTTCGCACGAGGCGGAATACGTCGATCGACTGCAGATGACTGCCCGGGCCAACACCTGGGACCAGCGGGTTGGTTCGCTGATCGACGCGGGCGCTCGCCTTCACCTCGGCTGAGCCGTCGATGAAAGTATCGGTGATCGTCCCAGTTCTTGACGAACGCGATTCGATCGACTCGCTCGTCCGGGCCCTGGCCTCCCAAACTCGCCCGCCAGAGGAGATCGTCATCGCCGACGGTGGGTCGACCGACGGTACCCGGGCAATCCTCGATTCTCTGACCATTGAGTTTCCGCAACTGCAGGTGGTAACCGGCCCAGGGCCGATTTCGGAGAATCGCAACGCCGCCATTGCCGCCGCGGCCAACGAGGTGATCGCCTGCACCGATGCCGGTTGTGTGCCCGAGCCCGACTGGCTCGAGCACCTCATTGCTCCGATCGATGAGGGTGCTCAATGGGTAGCTGGTTTCTATCGACCGCAAGGCATGACGGTGGCGTCGACCGCCGCCGGGGCGGTGATGATGACCACGCTCCCCGAGGTCAACCTCGACAACTTTCTTCCTGGCGGTAGCTCGCAGGCTTTTTTGAAATCAGCCTGGGAGCGGGTCGGTGGATTCCCAGTCGGGCACGGAGTGGGCGAGGACACGCTCTTTGGAGAACAGATGCGAGCGCTCGGCTACAAACCGGTGTTCGTCCCTCGGGCCGTGGTGAGATGGGATCCGCCCCCCACGCTCGACGCCATGCAGCAGAAGGTCTTTGGATGGGGACGGGCCGACGGCATCAACCAGGTGCGAACCGGCGCCTATGCCAAGGTGTTGGCGGCGTACTGGGTCTTGCCGCTCCTGGCCTTGATCGCAGGCTTCTGGTGGCCGTGGCTGGGGTTGGCCCTGCTGGCGTTGTTCGTGGCGGTGGTCGCCTATCGCACCCGTCACAAGTACGGAGTGACTTCCTCCGTCACCAAATTCTGGTGGATCCCGCTGGCCCATGTTCGCCAGCAACTGGCGGCCAGTGCCGGCTGGCTGTCTGGTTATGGCCTCCTTCGCCTTCTGCGCAAGCTCTGGGAACGGGTTGGAGGCCGCCCGATGGCAGCGATCGAAGGCGGTCCCGTCCGTCACAACGTCGATCTGCTGATGCCGAATCGCGCCGAGGTGACCCGCTGGCTGCCCGATCTCCCTTCCACCTATCGGATCGGGACCGGACCAATCGACGACCGGCCGGTGGTGTTCGGCACCCTCCAGCGCCGGCATCGATCTGAGCCCTTGATTGCTCCGCTCCGGGTGGAAGGAGGCGAACTCAGTCATCTGGACCCGGTTGCCCGATTCGAAGAGCTACGACAGAGCGGACTCCCCTATCAACTCGTCCCTGCTCCTGGTGGCGCCAGCCATCGCCGCGATCCGATCCACACCAACGTTGCGGTGGTGGTTCTGGCGGCAGTTCCACTCCACGACGTCGGGGGCGGAAGCCGGGGGGCACAACTTGCCCAAGAGCTGGCGAGCCAGGGACATCACGTTTCCTATGTGTATCGCTATGACGCGGCGGAGACAGTCGACCTCGGCCTGCGGTTCATTCATCCTCTGCTCGAGGAGCGCCGGTGGACCGAGTTCGAGCCGGAGGTCTACCAAGCGCGGGTGAATTCGCGGAAGCGTCTGATCCTGGTCGAGTTTCCCCACGACGATCACCTCGCCCTACTTTCCAGGCTGCCAGGGGTGGTGGTCTACGACCTGATCGACGACTGGAGCGATTCCGCCCTCGGTGGTTCCTGGTACCAACCGCTAGTCGAATCGGCCCTGATCGACAGAGCCGACGTCCTGATCGCCTCTGCTCCCTCGTTGGTCAACTCTCTCGAGGCCCGTTCTGGACGCCAGGTGTCACTCGTCCCCAACGCCGTCAATGCTCGCCTCTTCGACCACCGCCGCGCCTGGCCACGACCGGTCGATCTCCCGAACGGTCCGATCTTCGAGTATCACGGGTCGCTCTACGGCGACTGGTTTGATTGGGAAGCGGTGCGCCGGGTGGCGGAAGAGTTTTCGGACTCGTCGGTCGTGCTGATCGGCGATCGACCAGCGAACCAGCCGGCGCTACCAGACAATGTCTATTTACTGGGACTGAAGCCACAGCCGGAGTTGCCTGCCTACCTGGCCCACACCGAGGTAGCTCTAATTCCTTTCACAGTCACCAAGACAACCCACGCCGTCAGTCCCCTCAAGGTGTTCGAGTATCTGGCAATGAGGGTGCCGGTGGCAGCGCCTCCCTTGGAGCCGTTGCTGAACCTCGATGGCGTGTTCCTCGACGATGACCTAATCGCAGCCGTGAAAGCTGCCCGTTCCGGAACCTCCCCCGACCCGGCCGCCGTCCTGGAGGTCCACAGTTGGGAAGCCCGAGTGAAAAAGTTGTTCGAAGCGCTGGGTTGGGAGTCGCCGAAAGGAATGGCACGGCCGGTCGAAGTGGTGGCCCGTCCAGTCCGTCACTATTCGCCCGACCAACGCCTCTTGAAACGTTGATCACTCGTTCTGTGGGCTGTTAATCCGTTGTTTGCCGGAGTGGCAACCCTGGGTTCGCTTTTTACTGGGCGCCGCGACCGGTGAGGACGGTGAGGACGGTCTTCATGATGATCGAGAAGTCGAGCCAGGGGGACATGTGCCGCACGTAGTAGAGGTCGTAGGTGAGCTTTTCGATCGTGTCGGACAGATCGTCGGCGTAGCCGTGGTGGACCTGGGCCCAGCCGGTGATCCCGGGACGGACCAGGTGTCGGTAGCGGTAAAAGGGGATGATCGATTCGAACTGGCGGGTGAAGGCGACCTGTTCCGCCCGCGGTCCTACCAGCGCTACTTCTCCCCGAAGCACATTCCAGAGTTGGGGGATTTCATCGAGGCGGCTGGCACGGAGGAATCGGCCCACCCGAGTGATGCGGGGATCATCGGGTTGGGTGAATTGGGGCCCGTCATCCTCGGCTCCGTCCACCATGGTCCGGAACTTGTACATCGTGAACGGCCTGTCGTTGATGCCGGTCCGCATCTGCCGGAAGATGGCGCTGCCCTTGGAATCACTGCGCACCAACAT
>JBOGEW010000307.1:0-9210 GCA_050742075.1 Acidimicrobiia bacterium | reverse complement strand
TGCAAACGGCCGCACCGCCGCCCCGATCCTTTCCGGCATTGCGCTGATGGCTCGATCCATTCCCCAATAGAGGAGCCAGATCCCCCCTACTCCAACCAGGACCGCGACTGCCACCTGGATTGCCTTGTTGGTGTCCTCCTGCTTGAGAAAGTCAAACGTGAAGAAGAACAAGACGAGGACGATGGGGATGATCAAGGCGCTGCCGATGCGCAGGAGCCATGCGGTCAAGGAGTTGCTGCTCGCACCCGGCTCTTCAGATATCGGTTGGCGTGGAACCTCCTCGGTGGGGACCACGGCAGGAGTTGTCATCCGACCTCCTTCGGTTTCGCATTGCCGATCTCGACCCTACCGAACGACGAGAAAGGTTGTCGCCTGAAAACGGGAAAGGGGTGGCCACCGGGCCACCCCTTTCGTCGCAACCTCTGTTGCTGGTTCTAGCTAGGCCAACTGGCCTCGACGGCATCCACCACCTCTTGGGTGGGACTGCCTGTGGTCCAGTCGATCATGCCGGTCCAGAACGTCTCCTGACCAACTTCGGGCGGCATCAGGTCGGAGGCGTCGAACGCGAATGTGTTCTCCGCCAGGGCCGCCGTCACCGCCGAAGCAAAGGTCTTGGCCGACTCCGACTCGTAGCAGTTGACGTCCACGTCCTTGTGACCGGGAAGTCGTTCAACTCCGGTTACGCCGTGTCCGCCGTTCGGGGCCACGCCACCGCCGCTGGCCGAGGCCAGAGAGCAGAGCCATTCCGGTGTGATCCAGTCTTGGACCGCCTGGACGATCTCGGGCGAGCCATCAAAGACGATGAGGGTGTCACCACCACCCATCGCCCCGGGGTTGCCATCGATGGTCGGGAAGTTGAAGACTCCGACTTCGGATTCTTCTCCCTCTTCGTAATCGGCCGCGGTGGTGAAGAAGTTGGAGATGAACGAGCCTTGCTTCAACATCGCACAACCGGCGGGATCGCTGAAGAGCGGTCCCGGCGAGTCCTCAAAGATGATCCCGGCCACGTTCTCAGGTCCACCGAGGACGAAGCCTTCACCAAAGAAGATCTCACCGAAGGTGTCGAATGCCTGCACGACGGCTGGGTCATTGAAGGGGATCTCGTGGTTGTACCACTGGGCATAGACGTCGGCACCCTGCTGACGCAGCAGGATGTCCTCGATCCAGTCGGTACCCGGCCAACCGGTGGCGTCGCCGCTACCGAAACCGAAGCACCACGGCGTCTGACCATCAGCCACCATTTGCTCCGAGAGCGCGACCATGTCTTCGTAGGTCTCGGGAACCTCGTAGCCACCTTCCTCGAAGGTTGGGATGTGATAGAAGATGATCGACTTGTAGTTCGGGAACCACGGGATTCCGTAGTGATTTCCGTCCTCGCACAGACCCAGGTCCATCCAGTACTTCGAGTGGTTGGCCTCCATCGCCGCGATGTCGAATCCCATGTCCTCGAGTGACACCAGCACTCCCTCATCGGCGAAGGAACAGATCGAAGCCGGCTGTGGCGTGAAGGCCACGGCTGGCGGATCGCCACCATCGACCTGGATCCGGAGCTGCTGCTCGAACTCGGACACGCCGGTGTAGGTGATGTTGGATCCGGTGGCCTCGTTGTAGACATCGAGGAAGCCGGTGAGGGCGTCACCCTCTACTCCCGTTGGCGAGCCAAACAGGGTGAACTCGGCAGCTCCTGCCTCACCACCGCCCTCGCCTTCGCCCGAGGTAGTCGCGGCTCCATCGCCTTCGTCGGCCGTGGTTCCGGCGCCATCACCGCCACCACAGGCCGCGAATACCAGGGCCATTACCGCGAGCAGAATCAGCTGCTTGCGTAATCGATCCATATTGTCTCCTCCGTTTGGGTGGAGCGGGACAGCGGACTATCCCACCCGCGCCCCACCATATCTGAGTCGTCGCGAGTACGCGCCGGTTAGATGAAGGTAAGAATCGTCATCCCGACCACCACCAGAAGGGTCGAGACCAGGATCATCTTGGCGGGGGGCAGCTCCGTAGGGAGACGGGTGGCCATGATCGGGTCGACCAGCGACCCGGTACCGACCAAAAGGCCGATCGAGCCGGCTCCCATCATGAGAAAGGCCAGGATCGGGGTGGCGGTGATGGCCAGAGCGGCCACCATGACCAATCCGGCCGTCGCCCACCGAACATCCGACGAGCGCCAGTCGATGTCCGGGAGGTTGATCCGCCGGCGGGGGGCGCGGACCTTCTTGGGCTTGGACCCCCGTGTTGGCTTGGTTTTCGGGACCGCTTGGGCCGGCTTGCTGGCGCGGGACTTTTGTGTCTTTGCAGCCTTGGTTTTGGCCGGCTTGGACTTGGTAGGCGCTGCGGTGCGGTGGTTGCCGTTGACCGGGCGATCAAGGACTCCCACCGCTCGGGCGAATTCCTCGGCTTCCTTGGTGACGAAGACGAATTCCTCCCCATCCACCTGGACGTGGAAGCCGTCCTCCTCGACGTCGACCTCGATTCGGTTGAGCGGCCAGACGCCCACTTCTGACTCGCTCACGATGAGCGTCAGCGAGTTGGCAACGACTTGGATTCCCGCCCCGACCGTCTCGGTCGGGTTGTCGGCCAACTTCATTCTTCCTTGAAATGACTGCATAGGAGGTTCCCCCGGAAGAACAAAGGCTATCTCGCTCCGGGAGTCCCGCCAGGCCTATTTTGTGACTATCTCCCGCTGTCACCCCGTGCAGTTATGGTGCCATTCGAGTGGGGACCTAGTCGACTGTCGGCGGGTGCCTATGGCAGGGACGCAGGAGCAAAAGGAGAAGGCAATGTCTCGGGTTTCAATGAGGCCGACCCTTGCGATCGTGATTGGCCTGGTTGTGGCCTTGATACCGCTTGGAGCGAGCGGGCAGGTCGCAATCACGAAGATTCATGCGGTCCAGGGCAACGGATCTGTTTCACCCATCATCAACACCAACGTAACTGTCGAAGGTGTGGTCGTCGGCGACTTCCAGCAGAGTGGAGGGTTCTCGGGTTTCTACCTCCAAGAGGAGGACCTCGATCAGGACCAGGACCCGACTACTTCAGAGGGGGTATTCGTCTTCAATTCAACTGCAGTCGCGGTCGGCGACCACATTCGAGTTGCTGGACGAGTGACGGAGTTTGGGGGTCAAACCCAGCTCTCCAGCGCCACCGTAAGTGCGCTCGGGGCCGGGACGCTGCCGATTGAAACAGTTGTCGGTCTTCCGGTGGCGGCCCTTTCGGACTTGGAGCGCTTCGAAGGCATGCTCGTCACTTTCACCCAGGACCTTTTCATTTCCGAGTTCTTCAACTACGACCGCTTCGGGGAAATCGTTCTCACTACCACCCGCCAATATCAGGGCACGCATGCGGCGGAGCCGGGGGCAGCGGCCAACGCCGTTGCTTCGGCCAATAGGTTGGCGCGGATCACGCTCGACGACGGGAGCAATACACAGAACCCGACCTTCAATCGGCATCCCAACGGCGCCGCGTTCACTTTGGCGAACACCTTTCGTGGCGGCGACATCCTCCAGAATGTGACCGGCATTCTTGGCGAAGGCTTTGGCCTCTACCGGATCCAACCGACCGAAGGCGCCGGGTATATCAATGCCAACCCGCGTCCGACGAGCCCCGATTCAATCGCGGGCGACATCCGGGTGGCGTCGTTCAACGTTCTCAACTACTTCACCCATCTCGACGACGGAGTCAACGACATCTGCGGGCCGACGGGGAACCTGGAATGTCGGGGTGCCGACACTCCTGAGGAGCTCCAGAGACAGCAGGCCAAGCTGGTGGCGGGGGTCATCGCCCTTGATGCCGACATCGTTGGGATCCAGGAGATCGAAAACGATATCCGTGACGATGACGGCAATCGGGCTCACGATGCCATCTTGACGCTGGTAGAAGCCTTGAATGCCGCCGAGGGTGCAGGCACGTGGGCGTGGGTGGGAGCGGCCAACCATTACAACGACTACCCGGTCCGTAACGAGATTCTCTACAAGCCAGCTTCCGTAGAGCTGGTGGGATCTCCGGTGGCGCTTGCCGATTCCGCGTTCGATCGCAAGCTTCCCGGTCTGATCGAGCCGGTCGGTCGGCCACCGCTGGCCCAGACCTTCCGCGAGATTGTGGACGGCGGCAGCCGGCAGGCCTTCACAGTGGTGGTCAACCACTTCAAGTCCAAGAGCTCGAGTTGCGCCTCGATCGGGGACCCGGACCTCTTCGATGGCCAAGCGAACTGCAACCTCACCCGGGTTGCCCAATCACACGCCCTGCTCGACTTCATCGCCGAGTTGGAGGAAGACAGCAGCGGGGTCCTGGTGATAGGCGACCTCAACAGTTATGCGATGGAGGATCCCATCGCTGCACTGAAGGAGGGCGGGTTGATCGAGTTGGTCGAGAGGTTCGAGGGCGCCGACGCCTATTCGTTCGTGTTCGATGGCCAACTGGGCTACCTGGACACGGCGCTGGCAACTAGATCGATGTCCAATTGGGTCAAGGACTTGACCACCTTCCACATCAACGCCGACGAGCCCGACATCTTGGACTATGACATGTCGTTCAAACCGCCGGAACAGGACGCGTTGTATGAGGCCAAGCCATACCGGGTTTCCGACCACGATCCCGTGATCATCGGAATTACCTTCGGCGGATCGGGGAGGTGACTCTGCTCTAGTTCCCCGTTTCTCCCCCCAGCGAAGCGTTGGGGGGAGTGCCGCCGGAGCCGGCGAGAGGGGTGCTCCGCCGGCGGGAGGCGACGTCGATCACCGTTCGTTCGGTTCGGGCATCTTCAGCCAAGAAGGCGAGAAGGTGACTCTCGATCGATTCGGCGGCCGAAGTGGCGGGCGGGTTGCCGAGCTCGATCGAGTCGAGGAAGGCTTCGATGATCCCTGCGTCACCGCCGCCGTGACCACTGGCCACCGGAGGAATCGGCACTTCTTCGACCTCGCCGGAGATGTGGGGATGAACCGTGAGCTCCTGGCGACGTCCGAACCGGCCCCGCAGCGTCGCCCGGGTCCCGTCGTATCGCATCGTCCGCCCCTCCTCGTGCGAGTGGCCGTGGACGGTGAGGCCGGCACTCGCCCCCGACTCGAATTCCATGCTCACCACCTGATGGTCCACCACATCCGAGCCGCACTTCCACGCGCAGCGTCCGTACGGTCCGGTTTGTAGCGCGCGCAGTCTCCCTTCGGCTGAGAAGTCGTCGGTGATGACATGGACCGGCCACCCGGTCAAAGCCGGATTGAGATAGACCCGGCGTGCGTCGTAGGGACAATCGTCCACGGGACAGGGGTCGGTGCACCTTTCAGTCGAGTCGGCTGGCGCTCGCTCCGGTCGAAACTCGAAGAGATTTCCCACCGACGAAATGGTCCGGGCCGACGATCCCAGGTTCCAATGCACGATGTCGAAGTCATGGGTGGCTTTGGCCACGATCATCGGCGGTGCCGTCTCCCGCTGTGACCAGTTGCCGCGCACGTAGGAATGCGCCATGTGCCAGGCGACGACATTCTCGCGGTGTTCGACGGTGACGATGTCACCCAATCGACCTGAAGCGATCACCTGATGAAGAGTCTGGAAGAAGGGCGAGAACCGGAGCACATGTCCGATATGGAGGCTCCCCGCTGATCGCCGCGAAGCATCGACGATCTCAAAACACGATTCGAGGGTGTGCGCCATCGGCTTTTCCGCCAGTACGTGATATCCCGACTGAAGGGCGGCGAGAACGTGGGCGTGATGCTCGCGATCCGGCGAAGCGATGACCGCCGCTTCGGCCCGCTTCGAACCGAGCAGGGCCAGGGGGTCGCGGTACCGATCGCCCTCGCGGATGCCATGAGCCTCGCCGAAGCGCGACAGGCGTTCCTCGTTCGAGTCGGCCACCGCCACGAAGTGGAGACGATCCGGGTTCGCCAGGGCCCAGCGCCCATAGATGTGGTGACCCCTTTGGCCTGCCCCCACCATGACCGCTTCGATCACGGAGTGGCCTTCGCCAATTCGTGGCTCAGCTCGGCGATCGCCTGGTCATAGGCATCACCTAGATAGAAGGTGTGACCCAAAATCGGAGGGAGGGGGTCACCGGGATTGCGTTCGGCCGAAACGGGGTCGGGGACGAGACGATCCCCCACCCCAATAGGACCGCCGATGGCATCGGTCGATCGGAAAAGGTTGATCCAACGGTCGTCGATCCTCCGGGCAAGAGCCGTCAGCTGGTCGGCTCCGAAGTAGGCGGGGAAGAAAAGGCCATACAAACGGCGGAGGGGGCTGCCGTGGGTCAGGAGCGCTAGCCGCGATCGAATCGCCACTGGCAGGCGGGCGATGCTGGCCGCCACCACCACCGAACCCTGCGAGTGCCCGGAGAGGGTGACTGCCGCCCCATCGGAGGTGAGTCGCTGGAGACGGATCCCGAGCTCAGGCACGGCGCGGGCGGAGTAGGGGGGCGGGGCCAGGGGGTGATACCAGCGGGGCCAGAAGGTGACGACGTCCCAGATCACGCCCACCCGTCGCCGCGTCCCCGGGTTGCGAAACGACGAATACATCACCGCCAGGCCGACCAAGGGGAGGATGCTCCCCACCCAGGAGGCCACCGGAACCAAACTTCGCCAGCCGTCGGGGAGGCGGCCAAAGGCGCCGAACGGAGAGCCGGTGGTGAAGACCCGAACGCCATAGAAGGCGAGCGTTCCTCCCAACACCACCGCGAGGAGGACCCCCAAGGCGGCGGCGGCCTCGTCGCTCAACCGCGCCACGCTGCGCGCCCGGATGATCGAGCGGATCCAGCGCAGACCTTCGAGGTCGGCCGGAGCGCGCGGGTATTCGTGGGCGATTGCCTCCACGTTTTCGGGAGAGCGGGTTCGGCTCCAGAGCCAAAAGGCAGCGATGGCGATTGCCAGCACAGCTCCCGCCACTAGGGCCAGTGAGGCCAGGGCGAACCAGTCGTAGCCGTAGGAGTAGATGATCGTTGCTTGCCCCTCCTCCAGCGGATCGATCACCCGGTCTCCAAGCCAATCGGCCAGACGAACATGCGAGCCAGCCATGAGGGAGATCAATGCCCACAGAGCAAGCGCCGAGGTGGCGACGGGTTTGATGCGCTGGCCACTCTCGGGCGGGATAACGAACAGGAGCGCTACCGCCACGACGAGGGAAGCCAGTCCCGTGGCGAGAGCCAGGCGGCTGTAGCCGGGCAGGTCGTCTGGCAAAGGGTTTGATGGGCCACCGCGGGTGAGGCCGAAGAAAGCCACAGCAGCCAAGACCAACCATCCCCCCCGGGCCAGCATCCAGGTGGGTCCCTGCCCCCAGAAGGCGACCGAAACAGTGGCGCCGATGGTTAGAGCGAGGGCAAGGAGAAAGAGGGTGGTCTCAAGGCCGGTGTCGAGACCGGCCTGTTCGCGCAGCCTCTGAATCGAGTAGGCCGTGGCGGCGGCGAGGGCAGCGCTGGCGGCGGCGAAATGTCCGGAGGCAATCCGCGCCCCGAATCGGGGTGAGTGCCAAAACGGGCGATCGGCCAGCGTCGCCTCCGCGGCGAGATCACCTTCGAGACTTCGCTCCAGTTCGACCGGCTCCGAGGTAAAGGCGTCTTCGTAACGGGTGCGGGTGAAGCGGGTGGCAAACCGCCAGAAGGCGATCAGCGCCACCGGAATGAGAAGGCCAATGATCATCCTCCGCACCGGCCGATTGGCGAAGAAGGGATTGTCGAAGAAAGTGAGCCACCAGTGTCGATCGACGCAGACGGTCGACCCTCCGCACTGAAAGGCGATGAGATCGAGGCCAAGCCCTCCTGCCCACAGGACCGCCAGCACGGTTACCGATAGAGCCAGGAACCTGACCAGCCCCCGGGCGACACGCGAGCGATCATCCTCACCACCAGCGAGCATGAAGCCGGCAGCGTTGGCGAGGGCGAAGGGGAGGAGAAGCAGCCAGAGCGCTCTCGTCCCGGATCGGGAGGTGATTCCACCCCAGGCGTAGGCCTCCAACTCGTTGGAGTCGGGCCGTCGATAGAAGCCAGCGGTATCGTCGCCTGCGACCTGTTCAGGGTGCGGGTGCCTGAGGAGAACATCTGGCGATGTCCCGCCCACCCCGTGAACTCGCAACTCGACCGGGGTGTGAAGCGTCCGAGCCCGATCTTCGGCTTTGGCTTCACGGGAGGCCATGCCGACAAGCTACCCCTAACGTCCTCGGAACCCGCCATGGTCACTGTCTCTCTTTTCACGACCTGCCTTGCCCAGGGCCTCTACCCGCAGGTGATCGACGCCACGGTCGAAGTGCTGACCCGGGCCGGCTGTCAGGTGAGGATCCCGAAGTCGCAAACCTGTTGCGGGCAGGCACCATTCAACGCCGGGTTGCTCGAGGAGACTCGCCGTTTGGCGATCAAGACCTTGGATGACCTCGACGGCGACAGCCCCATCGTCGTCCCGTCGGGATCGTGCGCCGACATGCTGACCCATCACCTTCCTCATCTCTTCGACGATGAGCCGGCGCTTCGCCAGAGAGCCGAGGCGGTGAGCAATCGGGTCTCCGAGCTGAGCTCGTTCCTGGTCGATCACCTCGGCGTCACCGACGTCGGGGCTCGATTCGACGCCATGGTTGCCTTCCACAACTCGTGTCATGGGATGAGAAACCTCGGTCTCGGCCCGCAAGCCGCGGCCTTGTTGGCAAACGTGGAGTCGCTCCGACTGGTCGAGCTATCCCGACCCGAGGAATGCTGTGGATTCGGAGGGCTCTTCTCGGTCGAACTGCCCGAAGTGTCGGCCGCGATCATGGCCTCCAAGCTCGATGATCTCGAAGCCACTGGAGCCCAGTATGTGGTGGGCGGCGATGCCTCCTGCTTGCTCCACCTGGCCGGGGGTCTCCATCGGCGCCAAAGCGCGGTGGAGGTAAAACACTTGGCCGAGGTCCTCGCCAGCCAATGACGACCTATCGCCAGCGGTCGCGGGTCGGTGTCGATGATCCCCGTATCGCCGCCATAAAGCGGGGGACCGATCGCTTCAACAATCACCGGGCCGAGGCGGTCTCCGAGTTCGCAGACATGGACGAGATGCGCGACCGCGCCCAAGTGATACGTCATCGGGTGCTGTCCGAGCTTGGTTCGTATGTCGACCAATTCACTGCCGCTGTCGAGAAAGCAGGGGGAAGAGTCCATCGCGCCGCCGACTCCGAAGCCGCCCGGAAGATCATCACCGACCTGGTGGCGGATCGGATGGGTTCGGTGATCATCAAGTCGAAGTCAATGGCCACCGAGGAGATCGGGCT
>JBOGEW010000306.1:0-3443 GCA_050742075.1 Acidimicrobiia bacterium | reverse complement strand
CCCATGGCTCGGGCGAGGCTGCGGGCGATCGGGAGTCCGAGTCCGATTCCCGACGACGAGCGCGAGTCACCTTTCGACATCTGTTCGAAATGCTCGAAGATGGTGTTGGTGGCGCCATCAGGCACCCCGGGCCCGTTGTCCGAGACCACCACCACGTACTGCTCCCCGTGGGTGAGGCCCTCCACCAGCACCTGATCGCCGCCGTATTTGCGCGCATTCTCCAGCAGGTTGCGGATGACTTGTTGGACCCGCTTCGAATCGGCCTGGACCCTCACGCCATGTGGGATCGATACCGCCGCCTCGCCGCCGCCGCCGGTAGAAAAGAGCATCTGGGCGACTTCGCCGATCATCTCCCCGAGGTCGAAGTGCTCGGATTTGAACCGGAGCCGCCCTGCCTCGAGGCGAGGGATGACCAGCACATCCTCGACCAGGTCGCCCAGGTAATTGGCCTGTTTGGCGATGTAGCCGAGGAACTCTTCGATCTCGGCCCTGGAAAGTTGGGTCCAATCCGCAGAGAGGGTCTGGGCGAAGCCGGCGATCGAGGTAAGCGGCGTCCGCAACTCGTGGCTGACCATCGAGACGAAGTCGTTCTTGATATGCCGAGCGTCGTCAGCCTCCTGCCGAGCCCTCATCTCACGTCCCCGGGCGGCAGTGGCCAGCCGCAGACACCAAGCGACCACACCGGTGGAGACCACCGCTACTCCCCCCGCCAGCCACAGGGCGAGGTCAGGGCTCACGCCTCGTCCTTCGGGAGCCTTTCGTCGAGGAGCGTGCGGATCGTCGCCGCCAGAGATCCGAGTCGGAGGTCCCCCTTCTCCAGGTACGCGTCTACCCCGGCATCCCAGGCCGCCTGTTGCTCTTCGGCGTTCGCCACACCAGAAACCATAACCATCGGAATAGATACGCCTCCGGCCCGGAGAGTTCGAACCAGGTCGACACCGCTCGAGCGGGGCATGGCAAAGTCGACGACCAAGCAGTCAAAGGGCCCCGAAGACAAAGCCAGGATCGCCTCGCGGGCTCCCTCGGCGACCTCGACGTCGAATCCGCGACCGGCGAGGGCGGCCGAGATGAGCTGGCGGACCCCGGCCGAATCGTCAACCACCAGCACGCGGTACATAGCCGCGCCGAGGGGTTGGGTTTCCCGGCTGTACTCGCCGAGATAGTTGGGGTCGACAACTACCAGAGCTTCGCCACCACCAAGCAGAGCGGCTCCGGTGATGTTGCGGGAGCCGCCGAGGATCGGACCAAGGCCCTTGACCGCCACCCGACGCTTGCCGAGAATCTCTGACACCGCCACGGCCACCGGACCGCTCCGGGTGGTGACTATCAGCAGTTCGGCTTCGTGGCCGGTTGGCTCTCGCCCCATCGCCGCAGCCATCGAAACCACCGGCAATTCCTGGGACTGGAAACGAGCCCGCAGCACCCCTCCGTTCTCCACCACATCGGCTCCCGACGGGATGATCGTGGCCTGCACGGCGGCCTCCGGGATACCCCAGAAGTTGGAGCCATCGGCGAGGACGACGACGTTCTGCAGCACGAGGGAAACCGGAAGGATGATGGTCACCGACGTCCCCAGGCCCGGCACGGACTCGAGCTGGATCATCCCGTTGACGCGCCCGAGCACATCAGAGACAGTTGAGAGTCCTTCCCCGGTGCCGGAAAAGTCGTGAGAGACGGTCGCGGTCGAGAATCCGGGGAGAAAGAGAAGCGAAGACAGATCGGCCTTGTCGGCGGGAAGCCCGCGGCGAATGGCGGCGTCCTGCACCGCCTTCCAGTCGATGCCCCTCCCATCATCGGAGACCACCACCACCACCTTCTCCCCTTCGCGACGGGCGCTTAAGGAAACGATGCCGGTGGCTGACTTGCCGAGCGAAACCCTTTCGGCCGGTGTCTCCAGACCGTGGTCGACCGCGTTGACCAACAGGTGGCGGAGCGGCTCGCGCATGAGCTCGACAATTTGACGATCGAGCTGGATGTCCTCGCCAGTAGCGTCGAATTGGACCTCTTTCCCGAGCTTGCGCCCGACGTATCGCACGAACTGGGGAAAGGTGTCCGTGACCGAGCTCAGCGGAGCATTGGCCAAAGCCACGGCCAGCGATTGCAGATTCCCAACAGCGGCCGCCATCCGCCGAAGTTGCCCCCGCCAGGCGGCCATGAGCTTGGCGGGGTCGGCGCCGTCGAGTTGAACCAGGGCGAGGTCGGAAAGTCCTTCGGCGTCGAGAGACACCTCCACGGCCTGATTGATGAGCTGGTAGAGATCCATCGTGTCGACTCGGGAGACTCCCGATCGCATCGCCAGCTCGACCTCGGCGAGGAGCCCGCCCAGGGAGCTGGTCGTCATCTCCATGGTCTCCTGTTGGGCCGGGGTCGTGGTGGCGATGAGTGTCGTCCCGGTAACGGCCGCCTCGGCGCCAGCCACCAGGCTGCGAAGACGGGAACTGACTCCGGCCGACTCCTGCTGGGCGCCGTCGGGGAAAAAGACACACAATTTCTCAAGCTCCTCGCTCATCCGGGCGGTGGGCATCAGATCCCCGGTCTCGAGACGCTTCCAGACGTGTTCGACGAAGGCAGCCGCGTGTCCCATTTCCGGCAGCCCGACTACTCGCGACGAGCCTTTGATCGTGTGGGCGTCGCGGATCAGCTCGCTCATTTCAGCCGCCGACGGAAGGGACCCCGAGAGGGCTCGGGCGCCGTCGGCCAGCCGCCGCGAGCGCTCCGCGATCTCGTCGCGGTAGATGTCGATTAGTTCGGTTGAAAGGGAGATATCCACGATTTCCCTGCTAAGAAAGGGTTGTTATCCAACATCGGCCCCGGGGGCGTGCGAGTTGAGCCGGACACCGGCCCCGAGCGGCCTATCCGCCCGCTACTCCCATTCAATAGTGGCTGGGGGTTTTGAGGAAATGTCATAGGCCACCCGGTTAATGCCAGGAACCTCCGCTATCACCCGGTTACTGATCGACTCGAGGAGTTCGTAGGGGAGACGGGCCCAGTCGGCAGTCATGGCGTCCTCACTTTTCACCGCCCGCACCACCAGGGGGTGGGCATAGGAGCGGCCGTCACCTTGCACCCCCACCGTCCGTACCCCCAGCAGAACTCCAAACACCTGCCACAGCTCCCGCGAGAGACCGGCTCGGGAAATCTCCTCGGTGACGATCGCATCGGCGGCCCGCAGGATCTCGAGGCGCTTGAAGGTAACTTCGCCGATGATCCGCACGGCCAGACCAGGACCGGGGAAGGGCTGGCGCCAAACGATGTCCTCGGGCAAACCCATCTCCGCTCCGACAGCACGCACCTCGTCCTTGAACAGATCACGAAGGGGTTCTATGAGCTCGAAGCGCATCACGTCGGGCAACCCTCCGACGTTGTGATGGGTCTTGATCGTGGCGGCGCTAGCACCCCCTGACTCGATGACGTCGGGATAGAGAGTCCCCTGGACCAAGAAC
>JBOGEW010000305.1:0-4279 GCA_050742075.1 Acidimicrobiia bacterium | reverse complement strand
TTGGAGAAGGCGACGGGAACGTCACCTACGGCGAGGCGTTTGCGGTCCAGCCATTTGGCAACAGCCTGGTCACCATGACGCTGACCGGGACTCAAATCGAGGCCCTGCTCGAGCAACAGTTCCGGACCACCGGCAACACGATCCTCCAGGTTTCCGAGGGCTTCGCGTACAGCTGGAGTGCCTCGGCTGCAGTTGGGGACAAGGTCGACCCAGCCTCGATCATGATCGGGGGAGAGCCCATCGATCTGGGCGCCTCCTATCGAGTTACGGTGAACAGCTTCTTGGCGGACGGTGGAGACGGATTCAGCGTTCTCGTCTCGGGCATCGATCGGCTCGGTGGGGACATCGACCTCGATGCGATGGTCGATTACTTCGCCGCCAATTCGCCAGTGGCCCCAGGCCCTCAGAACCGGATCACACAGATCGCCTGAGCGACAGAGCAACCGATAGATAGAAGAAGCCCTGCTTCGGCGGGGCTTCTTCTATTCCTCGTAGTACTCGGTGCCGAGGTGGGTGATGAGTTCTTCGCCCATAAGGGCGCGGAGGTTGTTCTTGAGCTTGGTCGACTGGATGAAGAGGTCGTTTTCGGGGTATAGCCCCGGGGCAGTTTGCGGGCTCTTGAAATAGAACGACAGCCATTCTTGGACGCCGCTTCTTCCCGCCCGGGTGGCCAAATCGAGAAAGAGCGCCAGGTCCAGAACGATCGGCGCTGCCAGGATCGAGTCCTTGCAGAGGAAATCGATCTTGATCTGCATCGGATACCCCATCCACCCGACGATGTCGATGTTGTCCCACCCCTCTTTGTCATCACCCCGAGGTGGGTAGTAGTTGATGCGGACGACGTGATAGAGATCGGCATAGAGATCGGGATATACCTCGGGTTGGAGGATCGTCTCGAGGACGCCGAGCTTCGACACTTCCTTTGACCGAAAGCTCTCGGGGTCGTCGAGCACCTCCCCATCGCGGTTGCCGAGGATGTTGGTCGAGTACCACCCTTTGATTCCCAGCATTCGTGCCTTGAGTCCGGGGGCGACCATCGTCTTCATCAGGGTCTGTCCGGTCTTGAAGTCCTTGCCGCAAATTGGAAGTCCGCGGAGCGCGGCCAGTTCGGCCATGGCCGGAAAGTCCACGGTGAGATTGGGAGCCCCATTGGCGAACGGCACTCCCGCCTGCAATGCCGCGTAGGCATAGATCTGTGACGGGGCGATATTGGGATCAGAGATCTTGAGGCCCTTCTCGAACGCCTCGAGGTCTTGATGGACCGCCGCCGGCTCGCGGTAGACCTCGGTCGAGCCGCACCAAATCATCACTAACCGCTCGCACTCGTGCTGGGTGCGAAATCGCTCAATGTCCTCCATGAGCAATTCGGCCAGATCCATCTTGGTGCGAGCATCTTTGACCTGGTCGTACCCTTCAAGCCGCTTCACCCAATCCGGCGAGAACACCGCCGGCATCGGTTGGATCATTCGTAGTTCCTCCCCGATTGCCTCCAGGTGAGCGGGCTGGAGGACACCGGCCTTCATCGCCGAGGTGTAGGCATCGTCCGAATAGGGATCCCACCCGCCGAACTCAAGGTCTTCTAGCCCCGCCAACGGCACGAAATCCTTGATCATCGGGTTGCGCTTCTCAGTTCGCTTTCCGAGGCGGATGTGGCCCATCTGAGTAAGCGAACCGATAGGCAGCGAATAACCCTTTCTGATTGAGAGAGTGCCCGCATAGAAAGTGGTGGCCACCGCACCCATGCCGGGGGTGAGGATTCCAAGCTTGCCATTAGCGGGTGCGACCTCGGGGACCGTGCCAGCCATCTGCTCTCCTGTCAGGGGACACCGAAGTTAGACATCCAAGGGCTTGTCCGGGCAAATTCGTAGACTCCGAACCGGTGGAAATCGAGCCAGAGGCGATCTTGCCGGCGGTGGACTTCGCTCTGCTGGCGGACTCAGTACAGGCGGTGGGAGGGAAGCTCTACGTTCTCGGCGGAGGATGGGACACGCTTTTCGTCTCCGGGTTTCCGGCCCGGCATCACTCGATGGCGATCGGACTCAGAGTGCGAGTTCCCTGGAGCTCTCCCTCGACTCAGATCCGGGTGGGGGTTGATTTGGTCGATGCTGACGGCCGCCGGCTGCTTCCTAACGATGTCAGTCACATTGTCAACGTGGGGCGCAGAGATTCGATGGACCGTCCCGACCTTGGAATTCTCCGCTCGTTTACTTTCAACAACCTCACCTTCGAGTCCGCCGGGGACTATTCGTTTGTGATCACCCTCGACAACGAGGTTGTTGACCGTCTTCGATTCACGGTAAGGAAGCGCCGGTGAGGCTTCCCATGTTCCCCTTGAACTCGGTTGTGTTCCCTAGCACCGCCGTTCCACTCCGGGTGTTCGAGGCCCGCTATCAACGCCTGCTTGATCGGGTGCTGAGAGCAGACGGCCAATTCGGGATCGTGCTCATTGAGCGCGGACACGAAGTCGGAGGCGACGACGTTCGCTTCGACGTAGGTAGCAGGGTCAAGGTCGTGGCGATGTCGCCGATCGCTAGCACCAGCGACCGGGCGATCGTGGTGGTCGGGATGAATCGGATCCGAGTGCAAGAGTGGCTTCCCGACGATCCCCATCCCGAAGCCGACGTCGAAGAGATGCCCGAGCAGCCATGCGACTGCAGCCAGGAATTGGAAGAAGCCATGCTGTCATTGCGAAAAGTGCTGGCCCTCGCCTCCGAGATAGGAGCAAATGTCGCCGCTCTCAACCTCGACCTGGCCGAGGATCCAGTCGCGGCGTCGTTCCAACTCTCGTCCCTCTGCCCACTCGCGTCCATTGATCAACAGAAGCTGCTCGAAGCCCCGGATTCGAGCAGCCGGTTAGTTGCAGCCAAGCAGTTGCTCGACGAGCAAGCAGAGTTGCTCCGGTATCGACTGAGCTTGTCGTGACCCTGCGAGCGGTGGTTTTCGATCTCGGTGGGGTAGTGCTCGAGTCACCCCTGGAAGTCATTGCCGCTTACGAGAAAGAGAATGGGATCCCGGCCGGCACCATTAATCGACACGTCGCCTCGCTAGGTGATGGCGGGGCATGGGGGAAGCATGAGAGAGGCGAGATCGACTTTGCCGGCTTCTGCGACCTCTTCGAGGCCGAGCTGGCGTCAGAAGGCATAGTCGTTGATGCCGCCGTGCTCCTTGCCCATATCGGCGCCTTTTCGGTTGCACGTCCCGCCGTGCTCGAGGAGGTAATGCGCCTGCGCGCTGCCGGCTACAAGGTGGCCGCTCTGACCAACAGCTGGGAGAGCATGCCCGACTCTGACCTGCACGGAACCTTTGACCTGGTGATCGAATCCTGGCGCGAAGGCGTCCGCAAACCCGATCGGGAGATCTTCGCTCGCACCCTGGAACGGCTGGGAAGCAAACCTGCGGAGGCCTTGATGATCGATGACCTCGGCCCCAATCTCAAAGCTGCCCGCGAACTGGGAATGGACACGTACAAGGCGATCGACGAGGCCGCCCTCATAGATTTCCTGCGAACTCTCGGCTAGAGGGTCTCCTCTAACCCAGGTCGCGCACGAGGGACGAAGACGAAATCGGTGGGGCACATCTGAGAATCCATCCCGGGAACGCTGTTCCGGTAGCGGCACATCTCATCAATCGCCGCTTGGACCCGCTCGGCATCGATCCTGGCGAGGGCTGAGCGGCGTCCGTCGAGCAGATATGGATAGGGATTGACGGTGCGAGAACCGAGGTGCAGTTCGAAGTGGGTGTGCGACAGCGTTCCCTCGGCGTTGCCCGAATCGCCCACGAAGGCGATCTGGGTGCCCCCAGTGACGGGAGATCCTTCGTCCAGCCCATCGACCACAGTCAATCCCCAACCCGCCCGGCCGTTATCGCGGCGAGAATCATTGTTGAGGTGCAGGTACCAGCTCTGCCACCCGTCGTTGTGATCGATTATGAGATATCGCCCGGCTCGGGGGCTCTGGGCAATCCGGTTGACCACTCCATCGGCTACGGCGTAGACCGGGGAAAGCTTGGGGGCCATCAAGTCGATTCCGAGGTGTCGGCGACCGTCGGGCTTCATGGCCCCATAGGTGGCTTCGAACCAGGTCACCAGCGGATCCTGGGGGAAGATCAATTCGAGTGATGGGCGGGCTGCCCAGGCGACCCCCGGGATCTGGCTGACCAGTGCAGAACCTGCCAGAACCTTGAGAAAATCGCGTCGTCCAACCTGTGCCGGCATCGACAAGACCTCTTTGCTAGGAAATTCTTTGCAATTCAGCCCTCCCGACGCACCGGCCCGGAAGGC
>JBOGEW010000304.1:0-20610 GCA_050742075.1 Acidimicrobiia bacterium | reverse complement strand
GGGTATATGCATTGGCCGTCGTCGGACTTCAGGCGTTCCTCGGGTCCGATGACTCTCTCTCGGTGGCCGCCTCGACTCTTGCGGCCGCAGTGCTCTTCAACCCGGTTCGCCACCGGGTCCAGGCTTTTGTCGACAGCCATTTCGACCGAGCGAGATACAACGCATCCGTAGTGGTCGATGAATTCTCTAGCCGGTTGTTGCAAGAGGTTGATCTTGACCAGTTGAATGCCGACCTCGCTGGCGTGGTCGATCGGACCCTGCGTCCTGTGCGACTTTCACTCTGGTTGCGATCAGGCTGACCAATGTTGCGGATCGAGGATCTCTACAAGTCCTACGGCTCGGTCAAAGCTCTCAACGGCTGCAGCTTCGTGGCCGCGCCGGGCAGGATGCTGGGCTTCCTCGGGCCCAACGGTGCCGGCAAAACGACCGCCATGCGGACGATCTTCGGGCTCGTGATACCGGACCAAGGATCGATCACCTGGAACGGAAAGAAAATCGGGCCGGAAGAGCGAATGCGCTTCGGCTACATGCCCGAGAGCCGCGGCCTCTACCCGAAGATGAAAGTCGCCGACCAACTGACCTACTTCGGCCGCCTCCACGGAATGGACGGAATCGAAGCGGCCAAAGCGGCCAATGAGTTGCTCGATCGACTCGGCCTCGCCGACCGAGCCGACGATCAGGTGGAAAAGCTTTCGCACGGAAATCAGCAAAGGGTTCAGCTCGCCGCAGCCCTTGTCAACGAGCCTGAGCTCTTGGTGCTCGACGAACCCTTTAGCGGACTTGATCCGATCGGCGTTGCCACCTTGGCAGAAGTCCTGGCCGAAAGGGCCCAACGGGGGACGGCCGTGGTCTTCTCCTCGCATCAGCTCGATCTGGTGGAGGATTTGTGCGAGGACGTAGTCATCATCCATCAGGGTCGGGTGGTGCAAACCGGGGCAGTCGAGCAGATCAAAGACGCCTCGCCGGTGCGACATCTTGAGATCGAGCTGGCCGACGGATTGAGCCCCGGCCTCGACGGGCTCGAGGAGTTCGTCACCACCCGTGAGGGCGATCGGATTTATCTGCAGGTTCCATCCGACCTCGATGTCCGGCCGCTGATGAGCGGAGCCCTGGCTACCGGATTGGTGCGACGCTTCGTCTACACCACTCCCTCGCTCTCTGAGATCTTCCTCGAGGCGGTGAAGTGAGAAACCTCTGGCTGGTGACAAGACGCGAGCTCCGCGAGCGGGGGCGTAGCAAGGGATTCATTCTTTCCTCGGTCCTCACCGTGGCGATCCTTCTCGGCATCATCCTGATACCGCAGGCGCTGGGCGGAGACGCCGCCACTTTCGAAATAGGTTCGGTGGGTGCCGGCAATGAACAGATCGTTGAAGCCGCCCGGCAATTCGAAGCTGGTGTCGCGGCCGACGAAGAGTCCGAGCCTGACGTATTCGAGGTCACTGAATTTGGCACGCGCCAGGAAGGAGAGCAAGCGCTTCGAAACGGAGACGTCCAGGTCCTGCTCGTCGACGCCCAAACGGCGGTCGTCGCCCAGCAAGGCTTCGGCGGGGACGAGGTGGTGGAGAGGTTGCAGCAGGCGGCGGGCGCCTCCCGCCTGCAAGCGCTGATGGCCGAGAACGAGGAAGTGGCGTCTGAGGTGGTCGACGTGCTTTCCAACGACCCGCTTGAGGTCACCAGCCTGAGTGGTCCCGAATCCGATAACGCCGAAAGCAGCGTGATCGCCTACGCCGGTCTGGTGCTGCTCTATATCGCAATCCTCACCTATGGCAATACGGTCCTCACCGGAGTCACCGAGGAGAAGAACAACCGAGTAGTCGAAGTCCTGCTCGCGACGCTCAAACCGTGGCAGATGCTCGGAGGCAAGGTTCTGGGGATCGGCATCCTTGGCCTCGCCCAATTCGCCCTGACGATGGCGGCGGCATTCGCCGCCATCAGGATTACCGGGGCGGTCTCACTCCCGGCCTTCGACGTGGGGACGGTGGGTGTGCTCGTGCTCTGGTTCCTGCTGGGCTTTTCGGTGTACGCGGCTCTCTATGCCGCCGCCGGGTCGCTGACGAGCAGGAGTGAGGACGCGCAGTCGGCGGCGTTACCGATGACGATGCTGGCCGTGGTCGGGTTCTTCGTCAGCTTCAGCGTGCTCGACGATCCATCTTCCCTCGTCGCCCGCATCACCTCCTTCATCCCCTTCACAGCCGCCTTCGTGGTCCCGATCCGCAGTTCCCTTGGGGCGATCTCTTGGACTGAGCACACACTGGCCGGGTTGGTGACCATTGGGGCCGTCGTGCTGCTAGTACTGCTGGCGGCGAGGATCTATGCCGGCGGTCTCCTGCGATTCGGCGGGCGGGTCAAGATCAAGGAAGCCTGGAGGACTGGTGACTGACAGCATCACAATCGAACGGACCGATCACGTTGCCGTCGTCTGGCTGGACCGACCGGAAAAGCTCAATGCCCTCTCTCCGGAGATGTGGTCGGAACTTCCCCGGGTCGTCGAGGCGTTGGGGCGCGAACCCGAAGTTCGAGTGGTGGTGGTACGGGGGCGGGGCTCAGCCTTCACCGTGGGGATCGACCTCCACATGCTGGCCTCAATCGCCCCGGAGGGAAGGTCGGAGGCGGAGCGCAGGCGAACGCTCTTGGCCACGATCAAAAGTCTGCAACGGACTTTCAGCGCACTGGCCGACTGCCCCAAGCCGGTCATCGCCGCCGTCCACGGCTACTGCCTGGGTGCCGGTATCGATCTCATCACGGCATGTGACATTCGCTGGGCCGCAGCCGACGCCACTTTCTCGGTGCGGGAAACCCGGATGGGTCTGGTGGCAGATGTGGGGACGATGCAGCGATTGCCTCGCATCATCGGTCCCGGCCATGTCGCCGAACTGGTCTTCACCGGGACCGACATTGGTGCCGAGCGCGCTCTCGAGATGGGTCTGGTCTCCCGGGTCCTTGCCGACGAAGAGAGCCTGCACAAAGAGGTGATGGATCTGGCGGCGGAGATCGCCTCCAACTCGCCACTGGTAGTCGAAGGGGCGAAAGCGGTTCTACGGGCGGGCGAGGGCCGGTCTATCGAGCAAGCTCTTGACTACATGGCGCTCTGGAACGCCGCCTTCTTGATCTCCGACGACCTCGACGAGGCGGTCGCCGCCCATCTCGAGAAGCGTTCCCCGCGCTTTACGGGCACCTGATCGACGTTCTCCGGGCTGCAATCGTCGCTTTTGCGGGCTTACAACCCAGGGTTCGCTCTCAACCCGAAAGCGCCGACCGCACCAGAGGGGGTAGGCGCGACGGTTTGGGATCGGCGACGAATCGGGTGAGGAGCCGGGCGGTTTGCGCCCCGTGGCGGGCGGTCAGGGACCACGGTGGGGGTGGCGAGGCATGGAACTCACCCTGCCTCCAACTGCGTGGCATCGGTGAGAACGGTCCCCGACTGACGGTCTTCTCCGGTCGATCAAAGAGCAAGGCGTTGTGGACCACTCCAACCCCGCTACCCACGGACTCCGCCGAAGTCCTGGGGAATGCCCCCCAGGAGCCGCGGGGCATCAGGAAGTTGAGCGCAGTCCAGGTGTTGATCGCGATAGCGCCATACCGCAGGTTGGAGATCGCCTGATCGAAGTGGGGCTGGTACTCGCGAATGGTTTGCGGATGAATGACGAGATTCGCACCGAGGGAGCCGTCGAGTTCGTTGTTGGCGAAAGCGACTGCGGCTTGCAAGAAGTAAGCGGGGTCGGAGAAGTCGATCTTGACCACTCCCAGCACCGGGCTGAAGTATTCGGTTCGAAACGCATCTTCTCCGCCGCCCGGACTTAGATCGGGGAGGATCGTCGTCGGAAAGCCGCCCACCGTCACTGCTCCCTGGCGTCTGGCGACGGCAGCGCGCCGCTCTTCGCCGGCGGGGTAGTACGGATACCGAGGCTCGAGCGAATCGATCACCTCGCCGATCGCCTCCACCAGCCGGCTCGATCCGTCCCAATTGGCGGGGAGGACCAGGATTTGGGGAGCGATGCAGTTGTAGCCAACGTTGATCAGCTTGGCCGTCGCGATCTGAGCGGCCTGATACTTGAAGTCGGCCTCGCTCCACGAGCCCGGCACCACGATTATCGGGCTCACTCCGCCCAGCTCGCTTGTCACCGGTTTTTCCAACCCGGGCACGATGGAGTCAAGGGTGGCCCGGTTTCCGGTGACATGTACGGATGTCACCGCCGGGTGGAAGACGAGTTCTCTACCAGCCTCGCTCCCGCCATAGATGATCCGGACGAAGCCAGCCTCGATCAAGTCGGCGAAAATCTCTTCGAGGAGCGGCCCCAAGTACTCGTTGACCGGGCTCATCTTCACGATCACGACCTGGTTGGCTGCCATGAGCTTGTAAAGAACGTCGAGTGGTGGAATCGATCCGACGTTTCCCGCACCCAGGATCGCGCACACCCCGGGTTCGGGAGTCTGTCGATAAATCGAAGCGGTGTTCTCGGCGAGATTGGCCGGAGACACTGACGGGTCCATCCAGACTTCGAGGGTGTAGCCGCTCAGCAGCACATGGTCGTGCCAGTCAAACGGCAGCACCTCGACGATCGCCCGGCCGTCGGCTCCAACCTTGACTGCCCGGGCCGGATAGGGATTCCTTCCCTCGCCCACCCGACGAAGTGTCTCGGCGAGGGCTCGGCAGTAGGCAATGATGGCGAACGGACCGCTCAACCACTCTTCGGCCTCGGCAGCGGAGCCGAGGGAGAAACGCTTGGCCGCGGCTGCAGCCTCCACCCAGCGTTGGGCGGCAAAATCCATCCGCTGCCCGACGGATTCGAGGATCGCCACCCGGTCGGCGATCGAGGTCGATACCCAGCGCCCTTGCGACTGAGACAGTTCGTTCAGCGGCGTGCCCACAACGGTGGTGGCAGGGGCGGAAACAGTCATCGGGAGAATGGTACGTCTGCGTCGTCGATCGGCAGCGACGCATAAGCGCGGACCGGGAAGGTGCCCATGCGTCTCACCTTTACCGGAACGGCGGTGAAGCGGGCTCCCTCCACCGGGAGCTGCTCAAGACCGCGCAGGTGCTCGACGATTGGGATCCCCTTGGCGAGCAAGGCCGTGTGCGCTGGACGCTCTCCGGTGGCGGTGGAGTCGATGTTGTAGGAGTCGATGCCGACTAGCGCCGTTCCGTTCTCGGTCAGAAAATCCGCCGCCGCCTGAGTGAGATAGGGGTGGTCTTCGAAGTACTGAGGGGTTCGCCACCAGGAAGCCCAGCCGGTGTGGATCAGTACCGCCTTGCCCGCCACCTCGTAAGAAAGAAAGAACCCGCGGTCGATCGCTCTTTCGGTAGCCCCCGTCACTCGCACCACGATGGCGGGAAGATCGACCAGGGACTCGAGGGGTAGCTCGCTGAGGTCAGCCCCATCGGCATAGCGGTGAAAGGGGCTGTCGACATAGGTTCCGGTGTTGGCCACCAGGTCGATGCGGCCGATTTGGAACTCGGTTCCCGGGGCATAGCGCTCCCGAGAGGCCTCCCGGGACAGGAAGTCGGATATCAACGGCCCTGGCAGCCCCTGGTAGGTAACCATTTCGTCCTCGACGGTGTGGCTGAGATCCACGAGGCGGGCTGCCATCGATGGGAGGCTAACGATGACGACCCAATCTCTTGTCCGGGGTCCGTCCGTACCATCGGCCCGTGCCCCCGCGCGTTTTTCGCCTCACCGAGCTAGACGATCAGGCGATCGCCGAATCGTTGGCCGCCCTACGCGAGGCGTTGGAAGTCGACCTCGGATTCTCCGAAGCGGTCCTCGCTGAAGCGGACCAGGTCACCGCTCGTCCCCGACTACCGGCGGCCGACCAGACCGACATCCCATTCGTCACCATCGATCCTCCTCAGTCGATGGATCTCGATCAGGCGTTGTTCATCGAACGCCTGCGAACGGGATATCTGGTCCGCTACGCCATTGCCGATGTCGCCGCCTTCGTCAAACCGGGTGGAGAAATCGACCAGGAAGCCCATCGACGGGGACAGACCCTCTATGCCCCCGATGGCAACGCCCGCTTGCACCCGCCGGTGATCTCGGAGGGTGCCGCCAGCCTGCTTCCCGATCAAGCGCGACCGGCGCTGGTGTGGAGCATGTACCTCGAAGCCGATGGTGAGGGCACCAGGTTGGACGTGCGGCGGGCGATGGTGCGCAGCCGGGCCAAGCTGTCATACGAGGAGGTCCAGAACCGAATCGACGGTGCTTCAGGCGATGAATCCCTCACCCTGTTGAAGGAGGTCGGCCTCCTCCGCCAGGAACGCGAGACCCGTCTGGGCGGCATCAACCTGCCATTGCCCGAACAGGTCGTCCGCCACGACGAGGATGGCTATGAGCTCGAACTCCGCTCTCCTTTGCCGGTTGAAGGCTGGAACGCCCAGATCTCGTTGATGGCTGGCCAGGCCGCGGCAACGGTCATGCTCGAGGCTGAGGTAGGCGTTTTGCGGACCCTGCCTCGGGCTGGTCCGGTGCGAATCAATCGCCTCCGGCACACCGCCCGCGCCCTGGGAGTGGACTGGGACAAAGACAAACCCTTCGCCGCCATGATCCGCGATCTCGACCCCAAGTTTCCCAACCACGCCGCCCTGATCAACGAGGCCGCCAGTCTTCTGCGGGGCTCGGGATACGCCGCCTTCGACGACGAAGTTCCCACGAATGCCCGGCACGCCGGGGTGGGGGCGGAGTACGCCCACACCACGGCGCCGCTCCGGCGACTGGTCGATCGCTACGTCGGCGAGGTCTGCGTATCCGTTTCCTCGGGGGTCCCGATCCCCGATTGGGTGCGCCAGGACCTCCCCGGTCTGCCGGCGGTCATGGAGCGGTCCACCCGCCGGGCTCAGCAGTACGAAGCCGGAATCGTCTCGGCTCTGGAGGCGGCGGTGTTGCGCGACAGCGTCGGAGAGATCTTTCCGGCCGTGGTGGTCGACGTCGACAGGGAGGGCGGTGTAATCCAACTCACTGAACCACCAGTCGCCGGTCGCTGTCGGGGAAACCACCTTCCCCTGGGAAAAGCCATATCAGCTCGACTCGTCCTGGCCGATGTCGGGGCCCGGCAGATCGCATTCGAGATGGCACCGAGTGGAACCGAGGAGTGACGGCTGCCGTCGAAGAGTCATGAAAACTCGAATTTTCCTTCCCGCCATCCTGACGATCGCCTCCATCGCTTGCGGCCAGGCCGCTCCTACTGACACAACGGGAGTCGGTGGCCTGGCGATGTGTGCTCCTGGAGTTACTGACTGCGTCGATGTCGTGGTCGAAGACGGTGAGACGGGCGAAGTAGCCGAGCCCACTGGCAAAGCCCAAAACCCGACGCCGATCACCGAGGGCGAGTTCCTGGGTGCCGAGGGCAACGAAGTCCGGGTACGGGTTTGGACCGGGGTCGAACCCTGCGACACATTGCACAGTGTCGAGGTGATCGAGACCGCCGAATCAGTCGACCTGGCCATCCTCCACGGAGCTATCGATGGGGACGCCATCTGCCCGGCCATCGCCGTGGAGCGGATCATCGTGGCTCAGCTCGAGGCCCCGCTCGGCGACCGCACTCTTACTCTGTCGGGTGTCGAGCTCGGGTAATCGTCCCCCGACAGCACCTACGCTCCGTCGATAGACACCAGGACCGCTCAGTCGCTTCTTGCCATAGCCGAAAAGGCGCGAGCCCAATATCGCGAATCCAGCCAGGCGTCGGCCTTCGACCAACTCGAAAGCTCCTACCCGGCGGTGTTGGAGGCACTGGATTGGTATCTCGAACACGAACAGACGGACAGCGCCTATCGGCTCGGTTCCCTGCTCGTGCCCTTCTGGATGGCGACCGGCCGAATCGATGAAGGTGATCGCTGGTTCGCAGGCGCCTTGCGTCATCCCGGCGGTAGTGAGGCCGAGTTTGCGCGGGCCCTCTACGACCATGGCTATATGGCGTTCTTCGCCGGTCGATATGAGCTGGCGGACGAACGCTTCGCGGACGCTCGCTCGTTGGCCGAACAGGTCTCCGATCACGATCTTGTCGCCTTGGCGCTGGCTGGTTCAGCCCGCGTTGCCCTCAACCGCGACGTCGCAGAAGCCATCCGCCTCTTGCGGGAGGCGCTGGATGTCACAGCGGCGATGCCTGACAGCAACGGTCGTTCAAGCGCATTGCACGTGCTCGGCGTGGCGCTGCAAATGTCGGATGACCTCGAAGGGGCGCGCGAGGTGATGACGACGCGCCTTCGGTGGGGCCGTGAGCAGAGAAACGATTCCGTCGTCTACATCGAATCGGCGAATCTGAGCATGGTCGAGCGGAAACTTGGGCGCCTGGACGATGCCGAAGAATTGTCGAGAGAGGCCCTCCGAATAGCCAACGCCCAAGCCAACCAACTCGCGATTCCTTGGGTGATCAATGGGCTCGCCGCGGTCACCGTCGCCAAGGGAGAGCATGAACGCGGGGCAATCTTGCTGGGGATCGCAGAGGGTCTCCTCGAACGCGCCGGCGGGGAGTGGCCGCCCGATGAGCGCGAGCAGTTCGAAAGCGCTCTGGCGGAACTGTCGCAAGCGGATCCAGAGCAGGTCGACAACTTTCGGGCGAGGGGCCGCGGAATGTCGATCGCGGATGGGGTCGCCTACGCCCTCGAACGAACCACGCCCTGATCGGCGTCAATCTCCGAAAAGGCTGTTGGGTGTTTCGACCCGGCCCCGCCGACCGAGGTAGCCATGCCAGAGGAGGCGGGCCGCGGTGGAGCGGTGGGGCCGCCAACGCTCTCCGATGTGCTCTAGATCACTAGGGGTGGGGACAGCCGAGAGGGTCAGGGCCTCCGCCGTCGCCACCTGTAGCGCCCGATCGGCCACCGGCCAGAGATCGGGCCGGCCGAGACAGGCGAGCAGATAGACGTCGGCCGTCCAGCGACCGATGCCAGGGATGCGAGTCAGTTGCGAGCGCACCCCCTCGTCGTCCAAGGTGGCCAACGAATCCAGATCGAGCTCGCCGCTGGCCACTGCGCTGGCCAGCTCTCGCAAGTAGCGGTCCTTCTGCCGGGATACACCGTCGGCCCGCAGCTCCTCAGGCGTGGTGACGAGGAGCAACTCCGGCGCCATCTGGCCGAGCCGGGAGTTGATCCGTCGGTAAGCCGCCGCCGCCGAGGCGAGGGAAACCTGCTGCTCGAGAATGAACAAAACGAGGCTGGGAAAGCCGGTCGGGCGTTGCCAAAACGGTGGGACTCCAAACTCTTCGACCAGACGGGCCAGGTCGGGGTCCGTCGTGGTCAGGTGATCGACCGTTGCCGAGAAAGAATCGACCGTCAGGGTCATGTTCCCAACATAGAAGGCGCTCGTAGGATTGAGCCATGCCGGAAGGCGACACAGTGCTCGTCGCTGCACGCCGTCTGCACGAAGCCCTCGCCACCGAAGAGCTGACGCGAACCGAGTTCCGGGTACCCAGATTCGCCACGGTGGATCTAGCGGGCCAGGTTGTCGCATCTGTTGGCGCCCGGGGAAAACACATTTTGTTGCGAACCGATGCCGGCATCACCGTCCACAGCCACTTCAAGATGGAAGGGGCCTGGCACCTCTACCGACCCGGTGAAAGATGGCGAGGACCGGGGTTTCAAGTACGGGCGGTGCTGGAGACTCGACCCTGGATCGCGGTGGGTTTTCGGCTGGGCAAGCTCGACGTGATCAAGACATCAAAAGAAGAGGCCCTGCTAGGGCATCTCGGTCCCGACGTCCTCGGCCCCGATTGGGATCCAGCCGAGGTCGTTCGCCGGCTTCGGGCCCAGCCCGAGCGCCAGATTGGCACGGCCTTGCTCGATCAACGAACGCTCGCCGGGCCGGGCAACATCTACAAATCAGAGGCGTGCTTTCTGCACGGAGTTGATCCCTTTACGAAGGTCGGCGAAGTCGAGGAACTCGAGGAACTCGTCGCCCTCGTGAAAAGGCTTATGGAGGCAAATCGCAATACCGGCCGGCAGGTGACAACCGGTGACCGCCGCCCCAGTCGTTCGAGGTGGGTGGCGGGCCGGGCGAGTCTCCCCTGCCGGCGATGTGGGGCCATCATCCACGCCGCCGATCAGGAAAGCTACGGCTCCGAACGGATCACCTATTGGTGTCCGGGCTGCCAGGCGCGACCAACTAACGATTAGCTACCGTCCTCAGTTCGATGTGCCACGAATACGACGCTCACCCGCCAATCCGACCTGTGGCCGGCGCTGCTGTCGATCACCGCGACCTGGTGCTCACCGCCGACGACGGCAACATGTTCTTGGCCTACGAGGCTTATGCCGAGGGCGATGGAAACACCGGGGTCGTCATCCTCCCGGACGTACGTGGCATTTATCCCTTCTACAACGAACTGGCAGTCCGGCTGGCTGAAGCCGGCCACGATGCGGTGACGATTGACTACTTCGGTCGGACCGCAGGCCGTCATGCCCGCTCCGAAGATTTTCCCTTCCGCGAACACGTCGATCAGGCAACCTTCGAAGGGGTCCGTCTCGATGTGGCCGCGGCCGTCGAACTCTTGCACGAGGACCGACCCGATCGCAAGGTCTTCACCCTGGGTTTCTGTTTCGGCGGATCCAGCTCATGGCAGCAGGCGGCCAACGGCCACGGGCTGGCCGGAGCGATCGGGTTCTACGGGGTCCCTGGTCGGGAGAACCGACCGCTGGGTGCTCCGTCCTCGATCGCGCTAGCGCCGGAGATGGAATGTCCGGTGCTGGCCCTGATCGGCGGTGATGATGCCTCAATCCCCCCAGAGATGATCGACGAGTTCGAACGGGCCTTGACCAAGTCGGGGGTCGAGCACGAGATCCATGTCTACCCGGACGCTCCACACTCCTTCTTCGATCGGGCCCAGGAACGGTTTGCCGAGCAGTCGGCCGACGCCTGGAATCGCGTGCTGGCCTTCATCGATCGCTACAGCTGAGGCGCGAGCAACTGAGTGGGTGCTTGGACTAACTGGGTCGGCAACCAAAGCTTCCCGCCGCGGGATGTGATCCCGGTCGTAAATGAGGCCCAGGTGCAGGAGCAGGTTGCCAAGTCGGCTGCCTCCGGCCTGCGGGTGCGAACCTTCGGCACGGGCCATTCATTCAC
The DNA here is from genome assembly GCA_050742075.1 of Acidimicrobiia bacterium. Classification (GTDB taxonomy): domain Bacteria; phylum Actinomycetota; class Acidimicrobiia; order Spongiisociales; family ZC4RG35; genus JACCTH01. The sequence goes on along the minus strand of JBOGEW010000304.1, from coordinate 9,562 downwards.
TCCCATCGTTGAGACCGATGTGCTGATGGACACTGCCGCCATGCGCGGGCTCTTGCGTGTCGATGCGGAACGTCTGGAGGTTGCAGCCGGACCCAAGACCACGATTCGCGACTTCGGCGAGCCGCTCTGGCGACACGGGCTGGCACTCGCCAACCAGGGCGACATCGACACCCAGGCCATCGCCGGAGTCATCGCCACCGCCACCCATGGCTCAGGACGACGGTTAGGAAGCTTCTCGTCGATCCTGACGGGAGCGCGGATGGTCGATGGTCAGGGAAACCTGGTGGAGGTGTCCCCGACTGCCAATCCTGAGTTGTTGCCCGCTGTGCAGACGTCAATCGGGCTTCTCGGGATCATGACGGAGGTGACTCTTGCAGTCGTCCCCGCATACGAGCTCCACGCCAGGACCGACGTCATGCATTTCGATCAGATGATCGAGAGCTTCGAATCCGATATTTCCGGGTACCGCCACTATGGCTTCTTCTGGATGCCGACCGATGCTTCCGCCGGGCTCTACAACCTCGAAGGTGCTGGAGCCGACGACTGCGTCGTCAAGCGCTATCGCGAAGTTCCGGTGGGGACGTCGCGGGAAGGGCTGGGACTTCACGAAAGAGTTGGCCGGTCCTACGAGATCTACCCCATGGTCTACGACCCCAACTTCCACGAAGTCGAGTACTTCCTCCCCCTCCCAGATTGGAAGGAAATCCTCGCGGCCATGCGCGAACTGATGTTGCGGTGGCTGCCGCTAAGTCTTTATCCACTCGAGATCCGAGTGGTAGGGAGCGAAGAGGCTTGGATGAGTCCCAACTACCAGCGCGAGAATCTCGTCGTCTCCATCTCCGGAGAACCAGGAAAGGACTACTGGCCCTACCTACGGGCCTGCGACGGCCTTTTTGCCGAATTCGGGGGCCGGCCTCACTGGGGAAAGATCCATTTCATGACCAGAGAGCGAGTGGCCTCACTCTTTCCCCGTTACTCCGATTTCGTCGAGGTTCGGCGCCGCCTCGATCCTGCGGGAACCTTCCTCAACGACCATCTCGGTGCCTTGTTCGCCTAACCCGGCCCATACCGGACCACCTAGCCGGGGAAAAGGCAGAAGGGGTGGCCATTCGGGTCGAGCATGACCCGAACGTCGGGTTGAGGCTGATGCTCAGCCAGGGTGGCGCCGAGCTCCAGGGCGCGGGCCACGTCGCTCTCGACGTCGGAGCTGGCAATGTCGAGGTGCATCATCATCTGCTGCTCTCCGGGTGCGGCCGGCCAGGTGGGGCGGACGTAGATCGACTCGGGCTGGAAGGACAACCCGGTCCCGCCACCGGGCGGCTCGATCTTCACCCAATCGGGCTCGTCCGCTACCCGGGTCCAGCCCAGGAGCTCCTGGTAGAACGCGGCCAGCGCCTGCGGATCAGTCGAGTTCAGGACCGTGGCCGAGACCCTCATCTCCCCATTCTTGCGTAGAAATGCCCCCAAAAACTGCCCCGAAAATACGCCAGAATGGATTGTTAGGATACGAACCGGCGTCTTGTCACGCCCAACCTTCGCACCGGCTTCTACGCAGTCGGCCCTGGGAGGCAAAGGGGACTTCGAAGTGCTCGGCAAGGGTCAGACCAACTGGCGTGTCATAGCGCGGCTCGGTGAGCGTGGATCGTCGAGGCGGGCGTGGACACCAGAGAGAAGTTGAGATGACCAAGCAGGAATCCTTCAAAGAGCGTATTCGCACGCGCATGGAAAAGACCGGCGAGCGCTACAACGCCGCTCGGCGCGTATTGATCGAACAGTCCACCAGCCGAAAGACGTCGAATCGCAACTGGGTTGCTGAACCCGAGCACAGCGAGGAGACGATCAAGGCCAGTACCGGTCGCGGTTGGGACGAGTGGACCAAACTTCTCGACTCCTGGTCGGCGACGACCAAGGGGCACACGGCTATCGCCACCCACCTCCGCCAGGAATATGGAGTCGATGGATGGTGGTCGCAGTCGGTCACGCTCGGTTACGAGCGGATCAAGGGCCTGCGGCTGAAGTACCAGGGAACCGATGGCACCTTCACCGCCAACAAGTCGAAAACCATCAGAGCCGACGCGACGATGGTGCGCAAGATGCTCCTTAGTGAGAAAGATCGGAGAGATCTTTTCCCCGGTTTCGAGACCGAGCTTCGCTCCCGTCCAGACGCCAACACTCTCCGGATCGGAGTTGGAGGTGGTGTCGCCCTGATCTACCTCGAACCGCTGGCCGATGGTCGAGCCAAGGTGACAATCTCCCATGAAAAGCTCGAGTCGACCGAAGACGTCGAGCTGTGGAAGAAGTACTGGTCGGAGTGGCTGACGGCGCTCGAGGTGAGCTAGAGGAGCGAGCCCGGGGCGAGGCCAGTCTCGCTCTCGGCGTAATTCCTGATCCAAGACGAGACGGTCTCTCGGGCGAGCGTCGCCTGATGGGCGACGACTTGCAACGAGAGGCCGTCGAGGAGGGAAATGATTCGCCAGGCGGTGGCGTCGGGGTCGGGACAATCGAAGATCCCCGCTACCACCCCCTCCTTCAACGTCCGAGCTAGAAGCTGCTGCCATTCGACGTTCAGTCGCTCCGAGGTGGCCCGCACCGCCGGACGCCGGCTCGCCTCGGCCCAGGCATCGAGCCAGAGCTGAAAGGTCCAATCGGATCCGGCGACCGAATAGTTGTCGAAGAAGGCGATGAGTTCGTTTACCGGGTCGTCGACCTCGGTCATCGCCTCCACGGTTCGGGCCAGATCCTCGGAAGCGGCCCAGTCGAAGGCGGCGGCGAGAACATCATCCATTGACTCGAAGTAGTGATGGATCAAGCCCGATGAGGTGCCCATCTCGGAGGCAACGTCGCGGACGGTGGTGGTGCCGAGCCCCTTTCGGCGGGCAACGACCAAAGCGGCGGCGACGATCGCCTCCCTTCGCTCCCCGGGAGCCATCCTCACCATGATTCCTGAGCCTTACCGCTGCCGCTCCGAACTATGAGCGAGCTGCCTTACCTTGTTGCCTGTCCTTGAGTATTTGTTGGCTGGCGAGCTTGCCCGGTGCCCCCATGACGCAGCCGCCGGGGTGCGTGCCCGAACCGCACTGGTAGTACCCCTCGATCGGGGTGCGGTATTGGTTCCAACCCGGGGCCGGGCGGAAAAAGAACATCTGCGGAGCGAGGAACTCTCCGGCGAAGATGTTGCCTTCGGTGAGCCCAACCACGCGCTCGATATCGAGAGGAGTTACCACTTCCCGATGCAGGATCAGGCTCGAGAAGCCGGGAAAGAATGACTCAAGCGTCCGCTGCACCGTGTCGCCTAAGTTGTCTCGCTCTCGATCCCAGTCCGAGCCCTTGAGGTGATAGGGGGCGTACTGGACGAAGCAGCTCATCACGTGCTTTCCGGGAGGAGCCATATCGGGATCAATGGTCGACTGAATCGCCCCGTCGATGTAAGGCTCGCTCGAGTACCACCCGTACTTGGCTTCGTCGTAGGCCTTTTCCAGGTAGTCCATCGAGGGCCCGATATTGGTAAAGCCTCGGTAGAGGTCAGACCTGTCACCCAAGGCGGGAAAGGTCGGTAAGCCGCTCAAGGCAAAGTTGACCTTGGCGGAGGTGCCCTGGAAGCGGAAGCGCTCGATGTTCTCCACCAAGTCGGAAGGGAGCTCGCGGGGGTTAACCAGTTCGAGAAAAGTACGACGGGGGTCGAGCGCGCTCACCACCACGTCTCCGGCGATCTCGGTCCCGTCGTCGAGCACCACTCCCGTCGCCCGACCGTTGGACGTCGTCACCGTCGACACCGGAGCTTCGAGCAAGATCTCGGCTCCGAATGCCTGAGCGGCGCGGGCCAGCACCTGAGTGAAGCCACCATTACCGCCCTTGTGAAATGCCCAGGCGCCAAAGACTCCGTCGTGTTCGCCGAGGTTGTGATAGAGCAGCACCAGGCCCGAGCCCTGGGAACGAGGACCGACCTTGGTCCCGATGATCGAGGAGGAGGCGAGATACCCCTTCAAGAGCTCCGACTCGAAGTAGTCGTCGAGGAAGTCGGCGGCGCTGCCGGTGAGGAGGCGGACGGCGTTGTGTAAGACCCGGGGTTCGAGATCGCGCATGTGCTGCGCCAGGGCGGACATAGCTACCAACTCTTCGGGGTCCTTGGAGAAAAGATTGGGAGGGACGTTGTCGAGGAGGGGCTTCAACGCCTGACACACCCGGCTGATGTCGTGCTCGTACTGGTCGTAGGCATCGGCATCCTTCGGTGAATGACGGCTGACCTCTTTCAGGTTTCGGTGATGGTCCTGACCGAAGAGGATGAAGTCGCCATCACGCCCCGGAGCGAAGGTCGACGACATCAAGAGCGGCATGAACCCGTGCTTGGTCAGCTCGAGTTCGTGGATGATGTCGGGTCGGAGCAGGCTCAGGGCATAGGAGAAGGTGGTGAACCAGAAGCCGGGGACAATCTCTTCGGTGATCGCCGCTCCTCCCACCAGGTGCCGGCGTTCGATGATCAGGGTCTTGAGCCCCGCCCTGGCCAGGTAGGCACCATTGACAAGTCCGTTGTGACCCCCTCCGATGACGATGGCGTCATAGCGACGCTCTTGGGGATCGGCCATCAAATACTTCTCCTCATGCTGTCTTCCTTTGCGGGTTGAAGAGTGGGAGCCGGGCGACGTGGGCTGCGACCCGCTCGTAACGATGGTTGACCGTCACCTCGAGGTCGACGGTCTGACCGACCTTGGCGAGGTCGGGCCGCACCCGGGCCAGAGCGATGTGTCGCTGGAGCATCGGCGAGTACATGAAGCTCGTGGCATAACCGACCCGCTGGTGGTCGGGGTCGTAGAGCATGAACTCGTCGGTGATCGGGAGGTGATCCTTGGGGGGGACGAGCCCCGCCTGCTGGTACATCTCGTCATAAGCCTTCCAGTCGACGATGAGGCCGACCATCTTCCAGCGCGAGGTTGCCTCGTCGAGTTCTCTCTTGATGGCGCGATGTCCGATAAAGGGGCGTTCGCGATCGAAGTCGCGCAGCATCCAACCGAATCCGAGCTCGAGCGGAGTGGAGCGGTGTTCGTCGTTCCAGGCGAAACGGCTCGACTCGAAGTCGGTGTTGAGGAGCAGCAGGCCCGCCTCGATACGAGCCATGAGGAGGGCGATCTGCCCGAAGGGAAGAATTCCGTGGCCGGCTCCCTCTTCGACCACCGCGTCCCAGACGGAAAGAGCGTCATCGGCCAGTACCCAAACCTCGTAGCCGAGATCGCCGGTGTAACCGGTACGGGAGACGGTCACCTCAGAGCTACCGAGCTTGGCGTCGGTGAGGTGGAAATAGTCGAGGTTTTCGACTTCGGGAGCCAGGGCCGAGAGCACCTGGCGCGACCGCGGACCCTGAACCGCCAGGGTTGCCAGTCGATCGGTGACCTCCTCGATCTCTACCCGGTCGTGACCGATCAGGTTGGAGAAGTAGGAAAGGTTCGGTGCGGCCGAGGTGAGAAGAAAGCGATCCTCGGCCTGACGAAGGACGACCCCGTCTTCGATGACGAAGCCGCGGTCGTCACACCAAAACGTGTACTGAGCCTGCCCGATGCGACATTTGCGGATGTCTCGGGCCAGCACCCCGGAAAGAAACTTCTCGGCCTCGGCACCGGTGAATCGATACTTGTAGAGGGGGCTCGAGTCAAAGAGGCCCACCGCATTACGGATGGCGAAGTACTCGAACTTCTCGGAAAGCTGGTACTTCTCGGCCACCAGGTACCCCGACCAGTGGCTCCAGAGTCCGGTCTCGTTGGCGGCTTCCACCCGCGGGTGAAAAGGGGTGGTGAGGTACATCCGCGTCCAGGCTATCGGGTGTTGGACAAGTGCGCAACAGGATGGTGCGTCCGACGTCTGTGGGCTGGAATCGTTGTCCAGCGACGGTTACGACCCTGGGTCGCGGAAAGCGTTAGGGGAGGCGGGAGCTTTCCGGCAGCGGAGGCGGGGAGACGCGCTCACCCAAGTAGGACTGGGCGAGCATGTGGTGGAACTGGTAGATCGTGCTTTCCCAGGGGCTCAGGGGTCCGGGTCGGTAACCGCGATTGCGGGTGCCTCGCTGGACGTTCTCACAGGCGGTCCAATCCTCGCGATTGGTGATCTCCCAGAAATCGACCGCATAGCCGGGATCGAAGCCCGGCCGGTCGAAGGTCTCGGGAGGGAATAGCCAGTCACACTCGATGAGGGTGCGGCCCGGAGCCAGCGGAACCATGCGGTGGGTCATCACGTAATCGGGGTGGGGGCTGATCAACAGGTTGGGGAACAGCCCGATGTAAAGGACCTGTCGGTCCTGGCCCGGTCCGAGCCGGCGAAAGTTGACTCCCTCTGAGGTGCCAGTGAGCGACATCGTGACAGCGTGCTCTTTCAATATCATCGTCCCGCCGCACCAAAGCCCGGTGGGGGAAATGTCCTGGCCCGAGTCTGGGGGCGTTACCTGGCAGAGCTCGGGATGAATCGAGGTGCAGTGGTAGCACTCGTGATAGTTCTCGACGACTAGCTTCCAGTTCGCCGCTACTTCATACGAATGTCGCGCGGCACATACCAGCCGTTCGGGTTCGTAGGGAGCGAGGTAATGATCGAGGTTGCCGAAGACCTCAGCGATCGGCGGTGCTTGCCCCGACATGTCGAGGAACAACCAGCCGAGCCACTCCCCGACCCGGAGCGAACTGAGCGGCCATTCAGTGACATCGAAGTCAGGCGACTGGGTAAGTGTCGGCGCCGCTCGCAATTCTCCATCGAAGCGATAAGACCAGGCGTGATAAGGACATCGAATGAGGCGGGCATCGACCGCCGCCCCCACCTCTATGAGCGGATGGCCACGATGGCGGCAGACGTTGGAGAAACCCCGCACGACGCCACCGCGATCGCGGGTGATGAGCACGGTTTCTTCACCTTGATCGAGCGCGCGCAGCTGCCCCGGCTGGAGCAAGTCCTCAGTGCGGCCGAGGCACACCCAATGACGGTTGAACAACTCGGATTGCTCCCAGCTGAAGAGCGCCTCTGATTGGTACGCGTCGGACGGAAGAGTCCGGCTCTTCCCGAACGGAGCCTGCACGTCAGCCAGAGCCGCGTGATCGATCGGAGCCCGGGTCATTTTTCCGAGATCCTAGGTATGTGAACCGTGGTTGAGTTTGGCACGGTCGCTTTCGAATGGTCAGATAGGGGTATCCCCAAGGCCCGTATGAATCAGCGCGTCATCGTCGTTGCCAACCGGTTGCCGGTCCGCCGCACCGAAGATGGATCCTGGGCCCCCAGTCCGGGAGGCTTGGTTACGGCGTTGACTCCGATCCTGCAACGGGGCGGAACCTGGATCGGATGGGCGGGAGGGGGCGGACCCACCGAGAGCTTCCGGTTTAACGACATCGATCACATCGCCGTCTCCGTCAGCGAAGCCGAGGTCGACGACTATTACCTGGGGTTTTGCAACGGCACCCTTTGGCCGCTTTTCCACGACGGAATCCGGACACCCGAGTACCACCGGCGTTGGTGGAACGCCTACCAGCGGGTGAACCACCGCTATGCCGAGGCTGTCGTCGAGCACGCCAGCCCCGGCGATCTCATTTGGGTGCACGACTACCACTTGCTTCTCCTCCCCCAGATGCTGCGGGAGCTTTCCCCGGATTCCGAGATCCGCTTTTTCCTTCACATTCCGTTTCCGCCGGTGGAGCTCTATGCCCGCCTTCCCTGGCGGCGCCAGTTGCTGGACGGCATGCTGGCGGCAGACGTCGTTGGGTTTCAGACCGAAAGCAGCACCGCCAACTTTCGGAGAGCCGCGACGGAGTTCGCCGAGGCCGACGCTCAAGATCAACGGTTGCGAAAAGGCGGCCGCTCGATCACGACCATGACGGCTCCCATCTCGGTCGACTACGCCGCCTACGACGACATCGCCAGATCACCCGACATCGAAAACCGCGTCTCGAGGATCAAAGACGAGCTCGGCAATCCGGAGCACATCTTGCTCGGAGCGGACCGCCTCGACTACACGAAGGGCGTCGACGTCAGGCTGCGGGCGTTCGGAACGCTGCTGCGGCAAAGCCCACACCTCGCCGACAAGATCAAGCTGGTTCAGATCGTGGTGCCCTCACGACAGACCATCGGTGACTACTCCGACATGCGAGAGGAGATCGAACGGTTGGCTGGTCGGATCAACAGCGTTCACGGAGAGCGCCACCGTATGCCGGTCCACTACACGTACGAGTCTTTGGAGCGGGAGGAATTGGTCGCCTACTACAAGGCGGCGGATGTAATGGTGGTTACTCCCCTGGTCGACGGAATGAATCTGGTGGCCAAGGAATACGTCGCGTCGCGCGTCGATGAAGACGGTGTGCTTCTTCTAAGCGAATTTGCCGGAGCTGCTCACGAACTCCCATCGGCCGTCCTGGTCAACCCCTACGACATCGACGGCGTCGCTCAAGCCATGCGCCGGGCGATCGCGATGGAGCTGGCCGAGAGAAAGAAACGGATGCAAGAGATGCGGGTCACGGTGAGAGAAAACGATCTCGAGGCCTGGACGCGCCGGACTCTCGACCCGGAACTCGCGGCCGTTTCCGCCTGAAGAGTGCCCGCCGCCAATTTGCCCTCGGCTCTCGGCGAGCTGGAAAGGATCGGCGCCTCACTCAAGGATCGGCCGGCGATCTTTCTCGACTACGACGGCACCCTGACCCCGGTCGTTCCCGATCCGAGTGATGCCCGGATCGGCGATGTGGAGCGGTCGGTCCTCGCAACGTTGTCCCGGAAAGCGCCGGTGGCGATCGTCAGTGGTCGCAACCTCGACGAGCTGCGCCAACTGGTCGCAGTCGAAGGCCTCATCTACTCCGGCAACCACGGCTGGGAGATCGAGGGCCCGGGGATCGATTCCTTCCAGCAGCCGTTGGCGGACACCACCCAGCGTGAGCTCGATCGGGCGTACGAGATCCTCAAGCAGAGAACCCGTGGTCTGGGCGGCGTTGTCGTCGAACGCAAACGCTTCGCCATCGCGGTCCACACCCGAAGGGTTTCCTCGGATTCAGCGCGCGCGGCCGCGGTCGATCTGGCATCGAAGACCGCGGCGCATCTCGACGGCGTCGTGCTCTCCATGGGCAAGGAGGTCGCCGAATTACTACCGGCGGTTGCATGGAACAAAGGCAGGGCGGTCGGCCTCGTGCTCGACTCCCTCTCCCCGGAACGGGTTCCGATCTACATCGGCGACGACCAAACCGATGAGGATGGGTTCGCGGAGGCCGCCCGCCGCCAGGGCGTAGGCGTCGTGGTCGGACGACCCGCCGAAACCGCAGCAGGTTTCTCGCTGGCTGGGCCCGGAGAAGTCCTAGCTTTCCTCGGCGATCTCGGCCGGAGAATTGCCGATGAAAAGCCCTAACCATCCCCAGATACGATCTTCTTTGATGTCCCGTGGGTTGAGCGAGGTGGTCGGCGTTCTTTGCAGTGGCCTTGCAGCCCTCCTCGACCAACGTCTGGGTGAGAGAATCCCGGCCATGACCTCAGGGCCCGGGATCAGCTGGCACACGGACGCACTCGCTCACCCGGCCCCGGCACTGGTAGCGATCATGAGCGATCCGCTCCTGGTCTGAGT
>JBOGEW010000303.1:0-6639 GCA_050742075.1 Acidimicrobiia bacterium | reverse complement strand
CCCTGATCGTGGTCGATGTCCAGCGCGCCGGCCCCTCCACGGGCATGCCGACCAAAGTCGAGCAGTCGGATCTGCTCATAGCCATGTTCGGCCGTCACGGGGAGGCGCCTATGCCCGTGATCGCTATCGCCACGCCGTCTGAGGCTTTCGCCCTCGCCATAGAAGCGGCTCGGATCGCCATCAAGTACATGACGCCGGTCATCCTGCTGTCCGACAACCATGTCGCCAATTCGTCGGAGCCGTGGCTATTGCCCGACGTTGAATCCTTGCCCGACATCTCTATACCCTTTGCGGCCTCGTCGAACAACAACGGTCACTTTCTCCCCTACGAGCGCAACTATGACACCTTTGCCCGCCCGTGGGCCATCCCGGGCACCCGCGGACTCGAACACCGGATCGGTGGATTAGAGAAGGAAGCGGTTACGGGAAACGTCTCCTACGATCCCGATAACCACCAGCTCATGACCGATACGCGAGCATGGAAGATCGCCAACATCTCCGCCGACATACCCGATCTGGAGGTCTCGGCCGACGATGGCGCTGAGATCCTCGTCCTGGGTTGGGGATCGACGTACGGCGCCATCCGGGCGGCGCAGAACCGGTTGCGCAACCGCCAGAAGCCAATCGCCACCGCCACGTTGCGCCATCTGAATCCGTTTCCGGCCAATCTCGGAGACGTGTTGCGTTCTTTCCCGACGGTGCTGATTCCCGAGCTCAATACCGGCCAACTCCGCAAGCTGATCAGATCCGAGTATCTGATCGACGCCAAGGGACTCAACAAGGTGGCCGGCGAGCCATTCAAGGTGGCAGAAATCGAGACCGCCATCCTCGGACTGATGGAGCAGGGGTCGTGACCGCACCGACCTATTCCCGGGCCGACTTTCAGACCGACCAGGAAGTGCGTTGGTGCCCCGGCTGTGGTGACTACACGATCCTCGCAGCGGTCCAGGGGTTTATGGCCGGAATGGGAGTCGCCAGGGAGAAGATCGTGTTCGTCTCCGGGATTGGCTGCGCGTCGCGCTTTCCCTACTACATGAATACCTATGGGATGCACTCAATCCACGGCCGCGCCCCTGCCATCGCCTCGGGGATCGCCGCCACCCGTCAGGACCTCTCGGTCTGGGTGGTAACCGGAGACGGTGATGCACTCTCTATCGGCGGGAACCATCTGATTCACGCCCTCCGCCGCAACTTCAATCTGAAGATCCTCTTGTTCAACAACCAGATCTACGGATTGACGAAGGGTCAGTACTCACCGACCTCCGAGCTCGGCAAACAGACCAAGTCGACGCCGATGGGATCAGTCGACTATCCGTTCAATCCGATCAGTCTGGCTCTAGGGGCGGAGGCCTCATTTGTCGCCCGGACGATCGACATGGACCGGACCCACACCACTGAGATCCTGAAGGCTGCCCACGAGCATCAAGGAACCGCCTTCATCGAGATCTATCAGAACTGCAATGTCTTCAACGACAAAGCCTTCGTCGCCCTCACCGGCAAAGACGAGCGGGCGATCAACCGCATCGACCTCGTCCATGGGAAACCGATCACTTTCGGCCCAGCGGGTGAGCGGGCGGTGATCTTTGACGATGGCCGGGCTCAGATCGTAGACACGGCTGCGGTCGAATCAAGCCGGATCCTCGTGCACGACCAGCACCGGTCCGATCCCACCATCGCCTTTGCCCTCTCCCGGCTCTCCCATGGTCCCTACGGGCCGACCCCGGTCGGAATCTTCCGCAGCGTCCGCCGCCCGATGTACGAGACGGTGATGAGCCAGCAGCTCGCCGACGCTCAGGGCAAGAAGGGCCCTGGCGACCTGGCCCAGCTCATCTCCTCGGCGGGCACCTGGCAGGTCAAGTAGCGCTACTTATCAGAAACCTAATAGGCCGCGGTTTCCACGGCTTCCTGCATTAGGTTTCGGCGCCATCGACATCTGCCGCGACCTCGTTCCAGAGGATGATGGCCGGCGTCTCCCGTTCGTAACCAAGTATCGATATCGACGCGGTCGATAGCACCAGTCTGGCGCCGAAGCCGGGCTCCTGGCCGAGCCAGCGGGCAGCCAGCACCCGGAGGGCGTGCCCATGGCCGAAGACGGCGACATCTCCAGCCACCCTCTTGATGCGTTGGACCACTCGATCGCACCTCTCTCCGACATGCTGCAGGCTCTCCCCGCCAATGATCTCGTGCGTCCAGACCGACCAACCCTCGATCTCCTTGCGGGTATCGGCCGTGGTCACGCCCTCATATTTGCCGTAGTCCCACTCCCAGAGATCGGGGTTGGCGACGGCCGACGCACCGAGGCCGGCGAGGCTTGCGCTTTCGTGGGTCCGCAAAGCGGGCGAGGTCATTACCAGCTCGAAATCAAATGCAGATAACCGTCGACCGAGGTTTCGTGCTTCCTCACGCCCTTGCTCCGTCAGAGGAATGTCGGTTCGCCCGGTGTGCCGATGTGTCATCGTCCATTCGGTTTGACCGTGCCGAACCAGCACCACTCTCGTCATCAGTCCGAGATCTTTTCGCCCGCGTGCCAGTGGTGATTGTGTCCGACCAGATAGGTCGCGCCAGATGGTCCCCACGAGCCGACGTCGTAAATCTCGGGTCGGCCCGGGTTGGCGATCGCGGCCTCGACGATTCGCCAGGCTTCCTCCACCGAGTCCTCCCGGGCGAATAGGCGCTGATCCCCTTGGAGGGCGTCGCCGAGCAAGCGCTCGTACGCCTCCGGCCCCTCGATTCCTATCTCCCGCTCGGTCTGCACGTCGAGGTCGACGCCGTGTGAGACCAGCTTTTCGCCCGGCCTCTTCGCTTGGAGGCTGAGCCCGATGAGGTAATCGGGATTCATCCGGAAGTGGAGGGTGTTGGCGTGCGGAATCCGATTGTCAGCGGCAAAGAGCATGTGAGGGGGTGACTTGAACTCGATCACTGCGTCGGTCAATGTGGTCGCCAGCCCCTTCCCGGTCCGCACGTAGAAAGGCACTCCCGCCCACCGCCAGGAGTCAATCTCGAGCTCGAGCGCAACGAAGGTTTCGGTGGTCGAGTTGGAAGCCACCCCGGGCTCGTTCAGATAACCACGGTATTGACCGCGAATGATCTGCTCGGGACGAAAGGTGGTGACGGTCTTGAGAACCTTCACGGTTTCGTCGCGGAGGGCGTCAGCCTTATCGGAAATAGGCGGCTCCATCGCCAGCAGGCTCACGACCTGCAGCAAATGATTCTGAACCACATCCTTCAACGCTCCGACCCCGTCATAGAACGATCCCCGGCCGTCGACGCCAAAGGACTCGGCCAAGGTGATCTGGACGTTGTCGATGTAGTGGCGGTTCCACACCGGCTCCAGGAGCGCGTTGGCGAATCGGAATACAAGGAGGTTGAGAACGGGCTCCTTTCCGAGGAAGTGGTCGATGCGATAGATGGACCCCTCGTCGTAGGACTCGTGGAGCAGGAGGTTGAGGGCATGGGCGGAGGCGAGGTCACGACCGAAGGGCTTCTCGACTACCACCCGGCCCCGATTGAGCCCGACCGAGGAGAGGCCGTGGATGACGGTTTGAAAGAGGGCCGGGGGAATCGCCAGATAGGACACCGGCATTTCGCTCTTTCCAACGCACTCCGCCACCCGCTGGTAGATGTCGGGATCCTCGTACTGCCCGGCCACGTAGTGGAGACGGCCGCAGAGATCGGCGAGGACGTCCTCGTCGATCTTCTTCGCCGCGCTTTCGAGCGACTCCCGAGCCCGCCGGTGGAGATCGTCATCCGTCCAGTTTGTCGAAGCTACTCCAACCACGGGAATCTTGAGATGCCCGGAAGCCTCGAGGTCGTAAAGGGCCGGAAACAGCTTCTTCTTGGCGAGATCTCCGGAAATGCCAAAGAGCAAGAGGGCGTCTGCGGCTTCAGCCACCGGCCGGAACCTCGACATGTCCTCCAAACTGCTTGCGCATCGCCGAGAGGGCCCGATCGGCAAAGTCCCCCTCGTCGCGGGAAGCAAAGCGTTGATGCAAGGCGGCGGCGATCACCGTGGCCGGCACGCCCAGATCCACGGCCGCCTGCACGGTCCACCGCCCCTCGCCGGAATCGGAGACGTGTCCCGTGAAGTCGGAGAGGTCGGGATCCGTCGCCAGGGCTTCAGTCGTGAGGTCGAGGAGCCAGGAGGTAACGACGCTCCCCCTCCTCCAGACCTCTGAGACCGCGGCCAGATCCATTTCGTACCGATATCTCCAGGCGTGGCGGAGAGGCGCGGTCTCGGCATCTTGACGACGATGATCCGATCCGAGATCGGCCCTCTCGAGAATCGCCAGGCCCTCGGCGTAGGCAGCCATGATCCCGTACTCGACCCCGTTGTGGATCATTTTGACGAAGTGTCCGGCTCCCGAGGGCCCGCAATGGAGGTAGCCCAACTCTCCGGGACCGGGCTCGCCAGATTTCCCCGGGGTGCGGGGAGCCGCTTCGAGCCCTGGGGCGAGGGTCTTCCAGATGGGTTCAAGACGGCCAACGGTCTCGGTATCTCCTCCGATCATCAGGCAAAAGCCGCGCTCGAGCCCGTAGACCCCTCCGCTGGTTCCGATGTCGAGATAGATGATCTCGCGCTCGGCCAGCCGTTTCTGGCGAGCGATGTCGTCCTCGAAAAAGCTGTTCCCGCCATCGATGACGACGTCGCCCGGATCCAGCAGTGTGACGAGGTCGTCGAGCGTGGAATCCACGAAAGTGGCCGGGATCATGATCCAGACCGTCCGCGGCGGGGCGAGCTGGTCGACGAATTGCCCTAGCGACCCGGTACCCACGGCACCTTCGGCCGCCAGTTCGGCCACCGGTTGGGGATTGACGTCATAGACCACACAGTGGTGCCCGCCGGCCATCAGGCGACGAACGAGGTTGGCCCCCATCCGACCCAGGCCGATCATTCCCAGTTGCATGGCGGCCAAGGTAGCGCCCGATCACAAAGCGGGTGTTTAGGCGATGGTTCCCGGCTCGGGGGGAGTCGATTCGTCGATTTGGTACCAGCTGAACATGTATTCGGGATGGGCAATCGTCTTGGCGAAGGTACCGAGCCGAAGCGGCCGAAAAGTGTCACACATGACGGCTAATTCTTGAGTGCTGGTCGCGCCCAGCGCCTTTTCGGCCAGACCGGGCTGGGGGCCGTGGGGTATCCCGTAGGGATGGAGCGTGATCGATCCCACCTCTATGCCCTTCCGACTCTCGAAGTTGCCCGATACGTAATAGATCATCTCGTCGGACTGAAGGTTCGAGTGGTTGTAGGGAATCGGGACAGCTTCTGGATCCCACTCCAGGCGCCGCGGGCAGAACGAACAAATGACGAAACCGGGCCCCTCGAAAGTTTGATGAGCCGGTGGTGGTTGATGGAGGCGCCCTGACTTCGGCTCGAAATCCGCCACGTTGAATGTCCAGGGATAAACGAACCCGTCCCATCCGACCACATTGAAGGGGTGGTAGTCGAGGACGTACTTCTGCAGGCCCCCCCGCACCCGAACTGTCACCGCGAATTCGCCTTGCTCCTCGTGGGTGACCAGGTCCGTCGGACCATGAAGATCGCGGTGGTAATAGGGAGCGTGCTCGAGGAGGTTGCCGTACTCGTTGCGGTACCGGCGGGGAACCTCGATCTGGCCCGGCGAGACGAACACCAGATACTTCTGGTCGCCCTCCGGTACGAGTCGATAGGTGGTGCCGCGGGGAATGACGATGTAATCGCCCTGCCGGTAAGGCAAATCGCCGAAGATTGTCTCGGCCACCCCGCCGCCTTCGTGGACGAAGATCACTTCGTCGCCCTCCCCGTTGCGGTAATAGCCATCCTGAGCCGTCTGGGGACGGCAGAACCAGATCTCGACGTCGTTGTTCCACATCAACAGCTGGCGCCCGCTGATGAGATCACCGCCGACCCCAAGCTCGGCGGTGGAGAAGAGCATGTGCTGGTGCTCGTCGGGGATCCATTCCTCCTTCTGGATCGACTTGAAGCCCCCCAGGGCCATCACCCGGCACGGCGTTTGCAGGTGATAGAGGATCGAGTAATTGCCGGAGAATCCCTCCATACCCATCACTTGCTCGGTGAGGAGGCGGTCGTTGCGCCACATCTGGGTGTGGCGCTTGGGAGGCACATCACCCAGACGCAGATAGACGGACATCCCGTCACCTTATCGAAAGGGAATCAGAACGAACTGAGCCGCTAGTGAGCCTTATTCGGGAAGCAATTGCCAGAAGGTGAGCCAGTTGCCGAGGTGGTCCTCAACAGTGAACTCCCTCTGTCCCCAGGGTCGATCGGCTACCGGATCGATGATCCGGAGGTTCTCCTCCTGATACTGCCGGTAAAGGCCATCGACGTTGTCGGTCTCAATGTAAAGAGCGTTGGGGGATTGTTGGCCGATACGATTCTTGATGGCTGTGTTATAGGTCTCGCCGTAGAAGTCGCGGGTTCCCTCCAGCATTATCTCGAGGCCCTCGAAGGAAATAGCGATGTTCCCTTGTTGGACATCACCCCGTTCGACTTTGAATCCGAGGCGATCCCGATAGAAGCCAACCGCCTCGTCCAGATCGACAAATCTAATCGTTGGGGTTACCGGTGAATGATCCATCTCCTCCTGCCCGTACTCGCTCCTGCCCTGAATTTTACGACACCGCGACGGCGGAGAGAAGTCC
>JBOGEW010000302.1:0-7035 GCA_050742075.1 Acidimicrobiia bacterium | reverse complement strand
GGTCGGTATGGGTAATCGTCACCAAGACTTCGGTGACACCGAGCCCCTCCGCCCGCGACTTCCCGGTTCCGTATAGATTGACCGTCGGCTTGCCCCCCCCGGTGATCTCCACATCGGTCCAGCGGATGCGTCGATAGCCGGTTCCCAGCGATTTCATCACCGCCTCCTTGCCAGCGAATCGCGCCGCATACCGCCGGGCCGGATTGGCAAATTTTCGCGCGTAGCTTCGCTCATGCTCGGTGAAGCAGCGCTCGGCAAAGCGGGGATAGCGCTCGAGCAAAGACTCGACCCGGGCGATGTCAGCCAGGTCAACTCCCAAACCGATAATCTTCACTCCACCGTCACTGTCTTCGCCAGGTTGCGAGGTTTGTCGACGTCAAGGCCCTTAGCGGAAGCGATCTGGTAAGCGAGTACCTGCAGGGGCACGACCGAGGTCACGGTGTAGATCAGATCAGGGCCCGATGGAACCTCGAGGATGTGATCGGCTACTGATGACGCCTCGTCACCGTGACCCTCCTCGACCACCAGCAGGATTGTCGCCCCCCGGGCCTTCATCTCCGCCATATTGGAGAGCGTCTTGCCGCGTACATGGGAGTCGGTGGCGACGCCGACAACCAGCACTCCCGGCTCGATCAGGGCGATGGGGCCGTGCTTCATCTCCCCGGCGGCAAATCCCTCCGCCCGGGTATAGGCGATTTCCTTCAGCTTGAGCGCCCCTTCCATCGCTACCGGAAAGTCTGCGCTCCGGCCGAGGAAGAAAACGTCACGGGTATCTGCCAGGTCTTTGGCCAGTTGGGTGATGGCCGGCACAGTTTCGAGCACCGTTTCCACCGAGGCCGGCAGACGTCTGATCCCTTCCACCAGGTTGACGATGCTGCCCTCGTCCATGGTCCCTCGAACCTGGGCCAGGTGGAGTCCGATCAGCTGGAGAGCAACTAGCTGGGTGGTGAAGGTCTTAGTCGCCGCCACACCGATCTCGGGTCCGGCTCTGGTGTAAAGGACTGCGTCGGCTTCCCTTGCCAGGGCCGAGTCGACAACGTTCGATACTCCGATGAGCATCGACCCCTGGGCGCGGGCGTAACGGACGGCAGCGAGGGTGTCGAGCGTCTCACCCGACTGGGAGATTCCGATCACGAGCGACCTTCGATCCAGGACCGGATCGCGGTACCGAAACTCTGAGGCAATGTCGATCTCGACCGGCAGGCGAGTCCAGCGCTCGATAGCGTACTTCGCCATCATCGCCGCGTGGTAGGAGGTTCCACAGGCGACAACAAAGACTTTGTCGATCTCCCGCAACCGCCGCTCGGCGTCGGCGAACTCCGTCAGGCGCACCAGGCCATTGCGTGCTATTCGCCCTCGCAGGGTGTCGGTAATCGCCTTCGGCTGCTCGAAGATCTCCTTCTCCATAAAGGTGGCGTACCCGCCTTTCTCGGCCGCTTCCAGATCCCAGGAGATGTGGCGCTCGGGAGCCTCGACCACATTGCCGTCAAGGTCGGTCACCGTTACCGAATCGGGTCGGAGGGAAACAACCCGGTCGTCGTCGACGACGGTCATCTGCCGGGTGTGTTCCAAGAATGCGGGAATATCGGACCCGAAGAAGTTCTCGCCTTCGCCCCGTCCCACTACCAGGGGGCTTCCGCGACGGGCACCCACTAGGAGCTGGGCATCAGAAGACCTCATCACGACCAGGGCCAGAGCCCCTTCTGCCTCCTTCATCACCACTCGCACCGCCTCGTCGAGGGCGAGCTCGGACAGGTCCTCGATCATGTGAGCCAACACCTCGGTGTCGGTCTCCGAGGCGAACTCGTGTCCCTTTGCTTCGAGATCGGCTTTCAGCTCCGCCCAGTTCTCGATGATTCCGTTATGAACGACGATCACCTGGCCGGTGCAATCGCGATGGGGATGGGCGTTGATGGTGTTGGGGACCCCGTGGGTGGCCCAGCGGGTGTGACCGATCCCGGCGTGGGCATTCGGTGCTCCTGCTCTGGCCAATGACCGCTCGAGGTCGGCAATGCGACCTGCCTGCTTAACGATGGTGATTCCATCTTCTTCTTGGAACGCCACTCCGGCGGAGTCGTAGCCGCGATATTCGAGTCGGGCCAGTCCCGGAATCAGTATTTCAACCGCAGAACGCGGGCCCACATAACCGACGATGCCACACATGACCAAGTCCTCTCGCTCACGACGGCAACGTTTCGCTGACCACCGGTGGGCCAGTGTCACCAAGACCGCCTCTGTTTCGGAATCGCTCCCGGGCTTTAGCTGGTCTCTAACGGCCGTGACCGGCCGAGAAGGCATCCGCCGAATCTCTCGATGACCTTCCTCCTCGTCACCTCCCCGTGCTTGGAGAGGCCAGGCGCTATCAGTTGTGAACCGTCACCAACGTCTTTTCCGGTGTATCCCGATTTCCTCCTATCGCTCGGCCAGTTGCCTGGCAACCACTTCTGCCAGGCGATCAGCGTAACCGACCGCTTGCTCTTGGCTAGCGGCTTCGACCATCACCCTGACCACGGGCTCGGTCCCCGAGGGCCGGACCAGGACCCGGCCGTCGGAGCCCAGCTCTTTTTCGACCTCGGCCACCGCATCCCAGACCTCTTTGGACGAAGCGACGTCGGTGCCTCGGCCGACGCTCACGTTCTTCAGCACCTGCGGGTACTCGACCATGGCCTCTTTCCGCAGCTGGCGTAACTCCTGGCCGGACCCGGCAACGATGTCGAGCAAGCGAATGGCCGTCATCAACCCATCACCGGTGCGGCCCTTGTCGAGGAAGATGATGTGACCCGATTGCTCGCCGCCGAGGACCGCCTTGTGCGCGGTCATGGCCTCGAGGACGTAACGGTCGCCGACCTTGGTCTCGATCAGCTCGATTCCGGCCCCCTCCATCGCCCGCCGGAAACCCAGATTCGACATAACCGTCGCCACGACCAGGTTGTTCTTGAGCCGCCCTTGGGCCTTCCAATGAAGGGCGACGATTGCCATGATCACGTCGCCATTGACCGGATTGCCATCTTCGTCGATGGCCAGCAGTCGGTCGGCGTCCCCGTCGAATGCGAGGCCGATTCGACCTTCTGCTTTGCCGGCCAGAAACTCAGGATGAGTCGAGCCGCAGTCGAGATTGATGTTGGTGCCATCGGGCTCGACCGCAAAACGCTCTACCTGCGCCCCCAGCTTGCTGAGGACCGCGGGGGCGGCCTGAAAAGCGGCGCCGTTGGCGGCGTCAATCGCCAGGTTGAGCCCCCGGTAGGAATAGCGGGCCACCTTGGCCAGGAACGAGACGTAGCTGTTGAGCGCTTGCGAATCGTGAAAGCGGGTTCCGACCAGATGACCGGTAGGAATCCGGGCGCTCTCGCTCCGGAGCCGGGCCTCGATCTCATCCTCTACCTCATCGGTCAGCTTGGTACCAGTAGCGCTGAGAAACTTGATGCCGTTGTCGGGAGCGGGATTGTGCGAGGCGGAGACGACCGCTCCCATCGTCGCCCCGGTGGAAGCCGTGAGATAGGAGATCCCTCCGGCGGGCATGATCCCGACATCCACCGTGTCGATCCCGGCGGAGTGAAATCCAGCCTGGAGGGCGAGGGAGAGCATTTCCCCGGATCGCCTGGTGTCGCGGCCGACCAGCGCGGGACCGACGGTGAGCTGGAGTCCGGCCGCGCGCCCGAGACTCAATGCGAGATCCGGCGTCAGCTCGAGATTGGCTACACCCCGCACGCCGTCGGTGCCAAAGAGGCGCCGTCCGCTTCCGAGCAGCGAACGATGCTGAGATGCGGCCGGCAATGTCAGCGCTTCGTGTACTGAACCGCCCGCCGGGCCTTGCGCAAACCGTACTTCTTGCTCTCTACCGCCCGAGCGTCGCGAGTCAGAAGCCCTGCCTTCTTCAGCGTGGGTCTCATCTCGGCGTCGTATTCGACCAGAGCCCGGGCGATGCCGAGGCGGAGGGCGTCTGCCTGACCATTGATCCCGCCTCCCTCAAGCGATGCGTCGACGTCAAAGCGGCCCTGAGTGGAGGTGAGCTGAAGCGGTTCCATCACCCTCACCCGGGTGGCCATGGTGGGAAAGTAATCCTCCAATTGGCGGCCGTTGAGCACGACCCTGCCGCTCCCTTCGCGGAGACGGACACGGACGACTGACTCCTTGCGACGACCGACCGTTTGGGCGAGTGGTTTTGTCATCAGGCTTCGACCTTTCTCAACTCGGGGCGCTGGGCCTCGTGGGGGTGCTCCGCCCCGGCGTAGACCTTCAGCTTGCCGATCATCTTTCGCCCGAGCTTGTTCTTGGGAAGCATGCCCTGGACGGCACGCTCGATAACGGCTTCCGGCCTCCGCGCCCGCAGGCTCTCGAAGGACTCCTCACGGAGGCCACCTGGATAGCCCGTGTAGCGGTAGTAGATCTTCTGCTGGCTCTTCTTGGAAGTCACTTCAACCAGCGCGGCGTTGATCACGATGACGAAATCGCCGGTATCGATATGAGGGGCGAACATCGGCTTGTGCTTCCCGCGGAGGAGCGTCGCCACCTCGGTGGCCAGGCGGCCCAGCGGCTTTTCGGTCGCGTCTACCACCCACCACTTGCGGGTGATATCGCCGGACTTAGGAGTAAAGGTCTTGTTGGTGTGCATAGATCGCGGACGGCAAGAAACAGCCGGTGGCCATGGAATTGGCGCCTCGAATCGAGGCGAAATCAGTCTAACCCACCCGGCCTGCTTGCAAAATCAGTACCCCACCTCCCAGAGCATGAGCCCGCGGGCCGGAGCCATCTGCCCGGCGCCAGAGCGGTCCCGATTAGCAAGTGCCACCGACAGCTCCTCGGGGGCGCGGTGGCCTCGTCCGACGTCGACCGACAGCCCCACGATCGAGCGCACCATCTGGTGGCAGAAGGCATTGGCGGAGATTTCGAACTCCACCAGATCGACTTCGGCGGCCACCCAGGTAGCGGAAATTACCCGGCGGATGGTGCCTCCGGCGGAGGAGGCGCGACAGAAAGCGGCGAAGTCGTGCTCACCCACGAGCGCCGCAACCCCCGAATCCATCGCCTCGATATCGAGCTCATCGCCGAGGTGCCAGACGGTGGCATGACGGAAGGGGTCCAAAACCTCGCGGTTGAGAATGCGATAGCGATAAACGCGGAACCTCGCCGAGCGCCGGGCATCGAAAGCCGCGTCGACCTCGATGAGAGAGAAGGGGGCGATCTCGGGAGCGAGGGCCTTTCCCAAGGAACGCAAAACCCGCGCTTCGTCGAGCACCCGTTCGACGGAGAAACTCACCACCTGCTGGCGGGCGTGGACACCGGCATCGGTGCGACCCGCAGCCACGGTCCGTACTTCCTCACGAATTATCCGCGAGAGAGACTCCTCGACCACTCCCTGTACCGTTCGCTGTCCCGGTTGTCTTGCCAGCCCGTGAAACTCAGTCCCCAGATAGGAGAGGTCGAGCCGGTACTTCGGCATCAGAAACGGAAAAGGGCAGCACCGAAAACCAGTTGCACCACGGCCACGAGCGCAGCTCCGAGGGCAACGGCCGCCACCGCCTCCTTGAGTTGGAGTCCGAGCACGACCCCCGCGGCTACCACGAGCAAGGCCAGGTGCCACAGCAAGCCGATGAGTCCGAAGATCGCTCGTGCGGTCAGGAAGTCGGCGATGCCGAGCAGCAACGGGAGGCGGGCAAATCCCGAAACCCGAATCATGGCGTCGATTGCGCCCGATCCCTTGAGCACCTTGGTACCCATCAGCCAGATGGCCGCGGCCAGGATCAACCAGCCGGCGATGCCGAGAATGACAGCTTCGAGAAGCCCGATGAGATCGAAGCGGCGGGTCGCCGCCAGGAACACCCCAACCAAGACCGCCTCAATCGCGGCCACCAGCACCACCGCATCGGCGGTGGCGCTCGAATCGAAGCTGATCCTCCGGGCCGCCTGGCGATCGAAGGATGCCAGCCGGAAGGCGTGACGCACGTTCTCGTTCATCGTCGGCGGAGCCGCACCGCGCGAACCGAGTGGTCACCGTCTTTGTGCAAGATCAGGGTGGCTCGCTCGCGGGTGGTGACGATGTTCTCTTCCAAGTTGACGAGGTTGATCTCCTTCCAAATTCGCCGGCCCTCATCCTCGGCCTCGGACTCGGATAGAGCCACATAACGGTGAAAGTAGGCGGCGGGATCCTGGAAGGCGGTTGCCCGCAGGGTGAGGAAGCGGTCGACGTACCAACTCTCGATTTCCGATGGATCCGCATCGACATAGATCGAGAAGTCGAAAAAGTCGGAGACATAAGTCCCGCTACCACCGCCCTGGAGAACGTTCAACCCCTCGATGATGAGGATGTCGGGGCGGGTCACCTCCCGCTCTGCCCCCGGAACGATGTCGTACGCCTGGTGGCTGTAGACCGGGGCAACGACGCGCTCGGCTCCCGACTTGAGAAACGAAACAAACTCGATCAGCCGTTTCCGGTCATAGCTTTCCGGAAATCCCTTCCGGTTCATCAACCCCCGCTCCTCGAGAACCCGGTTGGGATAGAGAAAGCCGTCGGTAGTGACGAGATCGACCCGGGGATGATCGGGCCACCGACTCAGCAGCCGTTGCAGGACGCGAGCAGTGGTCGACTTTCCGACCGCCACCGATCCCGCCACTCCAATCACATAAGGAACCGGCGAGGCAGGATTGCCGAGGAAGGTGTCGGTGACGCTGAACAGGTGCTGGCTGGCCCGGACGTACAGGTTGAGGAGGCGAGATAGAGGCAGATAGACCTCCTCCACCTCAGTCAAGGAAAGCGCGGTGTTGATGCCACGAAGCTCGACGACGTCGGCTTCCGTAAGCGTTAGTGGGGTCGATGCTCGTAGCGCTGACCACTCGGGCCTCGACAGCACCAGGAAGGGGGTCACCCGGGCAACCTAATGCAATAACCTGCGGTTTCCGCAGCACAGAGCATTAGGTTTCGTTTAGACGAGTTCGATGACCGCGACCTCGGCGCCATCGCCCAGGCGAGGACCGAGCTTGGTTATCCGGGTGTATCCACCCGGTCGCTCGCGGTAGCGGGGGGCGACCTCGTCGAAA
>JBOGEW010000301.1:0-4577 GCA_050742075.1 Acidimicrobiia bacterium | reverse complement strand
GAGTGAGCTGCTCTGCCAACTGAGCTACCCCGGCGGTAACTCAAAGGATAATTGCTGGGCCTTCCCTTTCCTCAGTCGCCGGCTAGCGAGGAGAACAAGGCGGCGAGAACCGGTACCGGTCGCAGGTTGCCGGCCAGATCGACAATCGCATCCAGCACCTGATGTGAGGCTGCCACTGCCCGCGCCGGTGACGATCGGGTCAGGTCGGGCAACGGCACATCGGAGTTGCGAATCGGCCCCCCGAGCTGAAGAGAAGCCGAGTCGAGATAGAAGGAGGCCAGGATCTCAAGCCCTCCGGCGAGAAGCGACTGGCTCGCCCGACGCTTGGCGCGATCGCGCTGATCTGCCGACGGCTGCGAGGCCGCAACCTCGGTGGCGATCGGTTCGATCCGGGCCAGCATTTCCTCAGCCATCGTGATGCTGTTGCCCGGGCGAGCACTGAGCCGGCCCGGGACCGACAGCCAGGCCTGCCGCAACTCGGCGATCTGGGGCTGGCCCGCGAGCTGGAGGGCCAAGCCAGGTCGCCCCCCGCTGACCAGTGCCAGGACCCGGGCTTTCTGCTCATCGATCCCCCGATCGATCAGCGCGGCCGTCAGGTCGTCCTCGGGGACTCTTCCCAGGCGAACAATGCGACAGCGGCTCGCGACAGTGGGTGGAAAGTCTTCCTCCGACTCGGCCACCAGGATGAACACCACCGCCGCGCTCGGCTCCTCCAGCGTTTTCAACAACGCATTGGCGGCCTGATCGGTCATCAGTCCTGCCTCCTCGACGAGAAAAACGCGTCGCTCAGATTCCACTGGGGTCAGCACCGCCTGACTCACGACCCAGCGAGCCGTGTCGGCGCCGAGGCTTGCCCGTCCTTCGGGCTCGACCATGATCAGGTCCGGGTGATTGCCGGTTCCGATCCGACGACACGACGAGCACGCCACGTCGTGTTCCCCGTTGTCAGGACAGAGGAGACGCCGGGAGAACTCGCGAGCCACCGTCGCCTTGCCGGTGCCGGTCGGGCCAACCAAAAGGTACGCATGCGAGGGGTGGCTGAGCTCGCTTTCGAGAAATGCGAGAACGTCCTCATGTCCGATCAGCGGTGAGGCTTCAGCTCCGGTGGTCGGTCGGGCGAGGTCAGTCATCCACCGGCCGATAGGAGTCGATGAGGTCAACGATGCCCTTCGCCACCGCCTCAGGATCGTCTCCGGCAGGGACAATCATCACCCGCCTCGGATCTGCTGCTGAGAGCTGCCGGTAGGCCTCATCCACTCGCTGTTGAAATTGATGGCGCTCCCGACCGATCCGATCCGGAACCTCCTGGCGTGAGCGTCCCACCTCGGGATCGACGCCGAGCAGGATCACCAGCTCGGGAATGAGCCCACCCACTGCCAGCAGATTCACCTTCAGGACATCATCGAAACCGAGACTGCGTCCCCCGCCCTGGTAGGCGAGAGAGGAGTAGAGGGAGCGATCGGAGATGACGATCTCGCCACGCTCCAAAGCCGGTCTCACGATTTCGGTGATGAGCTGGGCGCGTTGAGCGGCAAAGAGGGTTGCCTCTGCCCAGGGGGTCATGTCGACGGAGTGAAGGACGAGCCTGCGAATGGCATCTCCGAGCTCGGTGCCACCCGGCTCCCGCACCAGGGTCACCCGCTCTCCCCGCTCCTCGAGAAGCTCTTGCACGAGAGCGGCGACCGTTGTCTTGCCCGCCCCTTCTCCTCCCTCTAAAGCCACGTAGAAACCCTTCATTGCCCGGCCTCTTTGTCGCGGGGCGGCCGCGGACCGCTGCGATCCCCCCGCATCCAGGTGATGGCGTCGCTCGCCTCGGCAAGAGTGGCCAGCTGCTCATGGTTGAGATGAGCGCGCAACTCTTCGCGTGAAGCCCACAGCACAGCGACACCAACCACCGTCACCACTGCGCCGCCCAGCACGATGACCGCCCTGATCCCTTCGTTGAGCTCACCGACTAGGACGCCATCAAAAGCGGCGGCGCCGACTCCCGCCAGGGCGAAGGAGACCAGGAGGCCAACCCGGGCAAAAGCGAACATGGCCGCGAAGGTACGGCCTCGAAGGGAATCGTCAACCGTTGCGTGAAGCTGGGTGAAGCCGGTGACGTATGCGACTCCGGTTCCGACGCCGGTGAAAAGGGTCCAACCCGCAGCGATCGAAACGGTGTTGGCAAACCCGGTGAAAACGATGGCGAGGCCGGTGCCGAGGAGGGCCAGTGAGAAAACCAGCTGGCGACGAGTGTTCATCGTTCCGAGGATGGTGACCCCGAGCATCCCTAACCCAACTCCAACTCCGAGCGCGGTGACGATCAATCCGTATCCGGAGTCCGATGCTCGCAGCACCTGGCGGGCGAAAGGCTGGCCGATGACAAACAGCGCTCCACCCCCAAACAGGCCCGCCGCCATCCCCAGGATCATCCTTCTGACCGGACCACTGCGGGTCACAAAGCGAAAGCCGTCAACCAGATCTCTCCAAGGTGCCCTGAAGTCGATCGGTGTGCGGGCGCGACGCTCGCGCGGGACCCTGATTTCGGGCACTTTGGTAAAGAGCACGATCGTTGCCGAGACAAGGAACGTGAAGGCGTCGAAGACGAAGGCCGCTCCAATCGACGGACCGAAGCTGCCGAACTCTGGCAGCCGCGATCCGACTTCGCTCAACCCGGCGAAGAGAGCCGAACCGATGGGAGCGGTTCCGTAGTTGGAGAGAAGCGAGAGGCCGTTAGCCGTGAGCAGGTGGCGCTCGGGGATCATGCTCGGGACCACGGCCTCCCGCGCGGGCTGACGAACCATCGACAGCAACTCAGTGACAAAAGTCAGCACGAATAGCTGACGGAAGTTGTCGACGAACAGAAAGCCTCCGGCCAGGACGGCCCGACCCAGATCGCTCATCAGCATGGTCGCCTTGCGGCTCCAACGGTCAGCTAGGACCCCGCCCACAAATCCAAGGACCAGGGCAGGGAGGATTCTGCCTACCAGCGGGACGAGGATTCCGAGGCTGGCTGATGTCCCCCCGCCCGAAATCCTGGCTGCAAGAGCGAAGCTGGCGAAAAGCGTCACCCAGTCGCCCAGGGAGGAGATTGCCTGCGACCACCAGATACGGGCGAAAGGGCCCCTTCTGATCAGGTCTCGGCCACGCAGTTCAGAAATCGTGTCCATGTGCCGCAGAGCTAGAGCTTGACAGTTGACGCCAGACGGTAGACAGTGAAAAAAGGGAAACAGCCACTAAATGAAGCTTGTAATTGTCGAATCACCCGCCAAGGCCAGGACCATTGCCCGTTTCCTGGGCGATGACGTGACGGTCGAAGCCTCCATGGGCCATATCCGTGATCTGGCGGCGAAAAAGGACCTGCCGGCCGAGCACCAGGACAAGTACTGGGCCCAGTTCGGCGTCGACGTCGAATCAGGTTTTGTCCCCTATTACGTAATCCATCCGGCCAAAAAGGCCCAGGTCAAGAAGCTCCGCGATGCTCTCAAAAAGGCTGACGAGCTCTATCTCGCCACCGACGAGGACCGCGAAGGCGAGTCGATTGCCTGGCATCTGACGGAAGTGCTCAAGCCAAAGACGACCCCTAAGCGAATGGTCTTCCACGAGATCACCGAGGGGGCCATCCGCGCAGCGTTCGACAATCCCCGAGCAATCGATCAACAGCTGGTGGACGCCCAGGAAGCCCGCCGAATCCTCGACAAGCTCTACGGATACGAGGTCTCACCGGTCTTGTGGAGGCGAGTCAAGAGCGGGCTCTCTGCCGGTCGGGTCCAGAGCGTGGCCGTGCGGATGATCGTCGAGCGGGAGCGAGAGCGGATGACCTTCGTCTCCGCCGGCTACTGGGACCTGCTCGGCACCTTTGCCGCCGGCGAGGAGAAAAGCCAGTTCCCGGCGACCCTGGTAGAGATCGACGGGGTCCGAGTCGCCAACGGTTCTGACTTCGGGCCTCGCGGCCGGCTCCAATCCGCGGAAGTGGTCCTGGTCGACGAGCGGGCCGCGCGCTCGTTGGCAGCCGATCTGGAAGGGGCCGATTTTGCGGTCCGCTCCGTCGAAGCCAAGCCCTACCGGCGCAGCCCCTATCCCCCATTCCGGACCTCCACTCTTCAGCAGGAGGCGCAGCGCAAGCTCCGCTTTTCGGCTTCGCGGACCATGCGGATCGCCCAGCGCCTCTACGAGGGCGGCTACATCACGTATATGCGCACCGACTCCACCGCCCTGTCGGAGTCGGCCATAGCTGCGGCCCGTTCCCAGATCGGATCCCTTTTCGGCGCGGAGTACCTGCCGGCGAAGCCACGCTCTTATACCAACAAGGTAAAAAACGCCCAGGAAGCGCATGAAGCCATCCGTCCGGCCGGCGATCGTTTTCGAACCCCTGCTCAGGTCGAGCGTGAGGTGAGCCAAGACGAGGCCCGGGTGTACGAGCTCATCTGGAAACGCACCGTCGCCTCGCAGATGAAAGACGCCCTCGGGGAATCGGTGGCGATACGACTCGGCGCCGTCAGCAGCCAGGGAACGGATGCCGAATTCGCCGGGAGCGGCCGCACCATCACCTTTCCCGGGTTCCTGCGGGCCTACGTCGAAGGCTCCGATGACCC
>JBOGEW010000300.1:0-7867 GCA_050742075.1 Acidimicrobiia bacterium | reverse complement strand
GGATCTCGGTTTCCTCCCTCAGGTGCAATCGATCATGCGCCAGGTTTCGGGCGATCATCAAACGATGCTTTTCTCAGCCACGCTCGATCATCGGGTCCAGGTTCTGGTTCGCAACTACATGAGAGATCCCGTGTTCCATGAGGTCACATCATCCAGGGTCACCGTCGAGTCATCGGTACACCGTTTTCTGGAAGTGCAGTCGACGGATAGAGCGCGGGTGACAGCCCGCATCTCTCGGTCGGTTGCTCGCACTCTCGTCTTCGTGCGGACCAAGCGTGGCTGCGATCGAGTCGCCGCTGACCTTCGCCAGCTGTCGATCAACGCCAAAGCAATTCACGGCGACCTCGATCAGATTCAGCGGGAGAAGGCGCTTCGCCAATTCCGCAGCGGGCAGGTACCAGTTCTGGTGGCGACCAATGTTGCCGCCCGCGGTCTCGATATCGAGGGCGTCGATGTCGTCGTCCACTACGACCTACCCGAGGACTCGACCACCTATGTCCATCGGTCGGGCCGCACGGCGCGAGCTGGGGAAGCCGGCCTGGTAGTCACGCTGGTCAGCAACGAGCAGCTCGAAACGGCAGGCTGGATCATGAAAGAAGCCGGATTGCGAATGCCGATCGTGAGGATGTTCTCCAACGACGAACGCATCGACGACCTGGTCTCCTTTCATCCCGGCGAACTCCCCGAGCCGCGGAAACGAGCGTCGTCGCGCAATCGCCGACGCGCCCGATTGATCTGATTGTTGGCAGATCGCGAAATTCTCTTTAACGTCTTGTCCTCGTTTAGAGCCGTGCTGGGCTTGGAGGCGACTCGTCGGGCGGGCCCTACCGAGGAGATGCCGTGAGAACAACCGACGCTTCCGCCCAGGAGCGTTTCTTATCCCTCTTTGAGCGCTACGCGCTTGCCGCCCGCGACGCGGGCTTGGTGCGCGTGCGGATCGAAGACCACCAGCTCGACGCCGCCTATATCACGGTGGGGGGGCGGAGGCTCCTCAACTTTGGATCTTGCGCCTACCTCGGGCTCAACACCGACAAGCGTTTGAAGGAGGGCGCCAAGCTGGCGATCGATCGCTTTGGAACGGTCTACTCATCCTCGGCGGTCTACACCTCGGTCGACCTCTACACCGATCTCGAACAGCGACTCCGCCGGATCATCGGTGCGCCGGTGATCATCGTTTCGACCACCACCCTCGCTCATCTGGCGGCGATTCCCACGTTGGTGGGGGAGGAGGACGCTCTTCTGGTCGACACCCAGGCCCATGCCTCCGTGCACCTAGCCGCGAAAGTGGTCGGCTCGGTCGGGATTCCGGTTCTCGCCATTCCTCACAACGATGTGGCCGCCCTCGAGGAGACGCTGGCGCGGGAGGCGCCCCGCTATCGGCACATCTGGTTCCTGGCCGATGGGATTTATTCGATGTTCGGCGACGCCGCGCCGGTTGCGGATTACGCCCGTCTGCTCGATCAGTACGAGAATCTCTACATGTATTTCGACGATGCCCACGGCTTCGGCTGGAAGGGCGAGCATGGCCGGGGCTGGATCCTCGGGCAGATGCCCTGGCATCCGCGCTTGGTTCTCTCGTTCTCTCTGGCCAAGTCATGGGGGAGCGGGGGAGCTGCCCTGGCCTTCCCGAACGACAAGATGGCCGCCCGGGTGCTGTCGGTTGGAAGCACCCTGACTTTCAGCGGCCCACTGCATCCGGCCGAGCTGGGGGCGTCGGTGGTAGCGGCCGACATCCATCTTTCCGACGAGCAAAGGGAGCGGCAAGAAGCG
Source organism: Acidimicrobiia bacterium (assembly GCA_050742075.1). Classification (GTDB taxonomy): domain Bacteria; phylum Actinomycetota; class Acidimicrobiia; order Spongiisociales; family ZC4RG35; genus JACCTH01. Next base: position 6,097 of record JBOGEW010000300.1, on the reverse strand, counting down.
CTCGGCAAGCAAATCGACATGGTGCAGCACGCACTCGCCGCCTCCGGTCTGCCGGTGATGCCGACGGATGCGACTCCGCTCTGGTTTGTCAAGGTGGGGAGTTTCAGTCGAGCCACCGAGCTCTGCCGGCGGATGATGGACCGTGGTTTCTATCTCAACATCGCCGGATTCCCCGCGGTTCCGATGAGACAGAGCGGAGTTCGGTTTACCAACACTCTCAACCACTCAGACGACCAGATCACAGAAATGATCGACGCTCTGCGGACCGAACTGCGAATCGTCACCGGGGAGACCGAGATCGAGATCGATCTCACCGGCGCCAGTCGGGCAGATCGACCCTTTTCCTAGCCTAAAACCCTTCCGATAACCCACATTGTGGGTACAGAAGGCGGAAGCCGCGCCGTTTGGCGCCGCCTGTTGCTGCTCGTAGGGACGATCCCGGCGGCGGCGGGTTGGCTCTTAGCTCTGGTCGATCACACCAGGTTTTTCGAGGTCGGCCTGGTCGCCATGTTCTTAGGCACCGGGACGGCCGCTCTCCTCATTCTTCGAGGAGCCAAGGTCCACCCAGATCGCGAAGCATTGGCCTGGAGACTCGTGGGCACCGGGTTCTTGATTGCTGCGACCACGGTCGCGATCACCGGCGTCCTCGCATCCGTCGGGGCCCTCCCCGTTTTCGGGCCCCACGATCTGGCCTTCCTCTCGGCCTACTCCTTTGCGATCGTCGGCTTCCTGGCGATGCCACATGTCGGCGGTCTGCAGAGCCGGGTGCGGATTTTCCTCGACGGAGCCATCGGGACCATCTCGGTGGCGATCCTCCTCGTGGTCTATTTCTTGCCTGGTATCCGAGTCCATCTCGCCGGTGCGACCTTCTGGGAGAGAATCGCCGGGATCGGGTATCCACTGCTCGACTCTCTCATGGTGGTGGTGGCGATGATCGTCACTGTTCGCCGCTCGGCGTGGCGATTTGACATTCGCATCGTGGCGCTCGGCATGGCGATGTGCGTCCAGGCCCTCGCCGATCTGCGCCTCCTGAGCTCGGGCATCGGTGAGTCGCTGACGGCAGCGCAACCCGACTTCCGGTTCTTCCTGGCGGCCGTGCTGCTGCAGCTGGTAGCCGCCTCCCAAATTCGTCGTCGGATGAAGCCCAAGGAGTATGCCGACCGGCGTCAGCCGCTTTGGGCGATGGTGGCTCCCTATGGGTCGATGGCAGTGGCGCTCTTAGTCGTCGTGCGACAAGTTTGGCTCAGCGACACGGACTCGAACATCGCGCTGCTTCTGGCAATGGGGTTGGGAACCGTTGCTTTGGTAGTGATCCGTCAGCTCGTGGCGCTCCGGGACTACCGGAGTCTGGTGAGTGAGCAACGGCGGGGGCTGGTCTCTTCTGTCTCTCATGAGTTGCGAACCCCGCTCACTGCCATGGTCGGATTCCTCGAAGTACTCGATGACACGACGATCGAGCTGGGGGCCAAGGAGCGGAAAGAGCTCATCGCCATCGTGCGCCAGCAGTCGCTGTATATGTCGAGGATCGTGGCCGACCTCTTGCTGCTCGCCCGCGAGTCGAACACCTTGGAGCTCGCGGAGTCACAAGTTTCGGTCAATCAGCTGGTGGACGAGTCGGCGCGGCGCCTGGCTCGCCAGGATCGCGATCTCGAGGTTCAGGTCGAACCCGAGCTCGCCGCTTTCGCCGACCCCGACCGCCTCCGCCAGGCCCTGGACAACCTGATCGTCAACGCCTTCCGTTACGGGGGCGGAAAGGTCCTGGTCGTCGGCCGGGCCGAGGGCTCGGATGTGGTGATCGAAGTTCATGACGATGGCTCCGGAGTTCCCCGCAAGTACGAGCTGGCAGTCTGGGAACAGTTCGAGCGGGGAGCAAACCGCCTCAACGCCTCCACCCCAGGCTCTGGGATCGGGCTCTCAGTGGTGGATCTGGTGGTTCGCCGTCACGGCGGCACCGCCACCTATGAACGCTCCAGGCTTCTCGGGGGAGCCTGCTTCCGCCTGATCCTGCCCGATCGACTTCGGGCCCAGCCGAGCTCGAGCCCGGTACCGATTCGGGCAGTCCAAGGCCACCTCGCCTCCTAGCCACACCCGTAGGATTGATGCGGTTCATTGCGAACCCAGGGTTGCTAGCCGGCGAAACCGACGGTTACGGCCCATAGAACCACGCAAGGAGAGGTATGACCGACCGACCCCGGGTGTTCTCGGGCATCCAGCCGTCAGGCGAGCTGCATATTGGCAATCTGATTGGTGCCCTCGACAACTGGGTGAGGATGCAGGACACCTACCAGACCTTTTACTGCGTGGTGGACCTTCACGCCATGTCGGTGCCCTATGACCCCGCCGAGTTCGAGCGCAGCCGCTTGAACACGGCCAAGGCGGTGTTGGCCGCGGGAGTTGATCCCAACCGGTCTCTCTTCTACCTGCAGAGTCAGGTTCCCCAACATGCCGAACTGGCTTGGATTCTCGGCACCATCGCTGGAATCGGGCAGCTTGAGCGCATGATTCAGTACAAGGAAAAGTCAGACCGCGCCGGTCAGAATCTGGGACTCCTCTCCTATCCGGTATTGATGGCCGCCGACATCCTCATCCATCGGGTCAACGCCGTCCCGGTGGGAGATGATCAAACCCAGCACCTCGAACTAACTCGCGATCTCGTTGTTCGCTTCAACGGACGCTTCGGGGATCTCTTTCCGCTGCCAGAACGGATTACGCCTGAGATCGGCGCCCGGGTCATGTCTTTGCAAAACCCCCTGGCGAAGATGTCGAAAACCGATCCCGACCCCGACTCGTATATCGGTCTGACCGAAGATCCCGAGAGCATCCGGCGGAAGGTGAAGTCGGCGGTAACCGACTCGGACCGCAAGGTACGTTACGACTGGGACGAGAAGCCAGGCATCTCTAACTTGCTCGAGCTGATGTCTTTCGCGACGGGTCGACCCATCTCCAAGCTCGAGTCAGAGTTCGGCGATGCCGGCTACGGCCCGTTCAAGGCGGCGGTGGCCGAGGCGGTGGTCGAAAAGCTCACCCCGATCCGAGGACGCTTCAAGCAAACCGAGGACGCCGAGGTGGCGAGGCTGATGCAGAAGGCCGCCCTCGATGCCCGCACCCGAGCCGAGGCGACGATGCGGTTGGTCCGCAAGGCCGTCGGTCTCGGCGCCAACTAAACCTCCAAAACGAACCTAACCGCTCAATATGCATCAGGTTTGCTGTGAAAGCATCCGTTCGAGCATCTCGGTCGGCAGGAAAAGGACGACGAGCGCCAGCAGGTTGAAGCCGGAGTGGATGAAGATGGCCGGCCCGAGACGTTTCTGCCTCACCGTGACATAGGACAAGACCAGGCCGATCACGAGAAAGGTCGGCATCGTCAGGATGAGGCTGCGGAAGAAGTCGCCGCTCAGTCCGACCAGGTGGAACAAGGCAAAGATGGTGGCGGTGATCCAGATCGCCCGCCGACCATTTCCGATCGACCTTTGCAGCACCCCCCGGAAGAGCAACTCCTCGGTGAGCGGGGCAAGCACCGTCACCACCGCCGCCATGATCACCTTGGTATATGTGGTGTCGAGGGCGCGGAGTTGATCGCTGATGATCTGGCCTCCCTCGCCTTCGCTCACCAGGTTGGCGAGCGGGAAGAAGATGATCGGAACGGTTATCTGTAGAAGAAGGCCAAGGAATATGTAGCGAAGGTCGCTCCCCCGTATGGCCAACCCGAGCGACTCCAAGCCCCCACGCCGACGCGCCAGCAACCACAAGGTCCCCAAGTGACCGACGTATTGACTCAGGGCTGCCACCACCAGCAGGGCCGACATGGGACCGTCGAGAGCCAAAACGGCGCCGGTGGCGAGCCCGGCACCAACGAGGCCGACGAACATCGCCAGCCAAAAGTCTCGGGTTCGCCACGTCATCACCTCCACTTGCAGCCACGGTACCGGGGAGGGGGATCGACCTTCCTACACTTCTTCCTTGACGGTTTGCGCTGGCCAAGGAGTGTTTGTGGAGATCGATATCGGGATCGGGAAGTCGGCCCGGCAGGCCTACGGATTCGACGACATCGCCATTGTTCCGTCACGGAGAACACGTGACCCCGACGATGTCGATATCTCCTGGCAACTGGAGGGCTTCCGCTTCGATCTCCCCATGCTGGGTTCGGCGATGGACGGTGCTCTGAGCCCAGCAACGGCCATCGCCATCGGGCGCCTGGGGGGCCTCGGCGTCCTCAACCTCGAAGGCCTGTGGACCCGTTATGAGGATCCCGAGCCTTATTTCGACGAGATCGCCGAGCTCGGGGCCGAGAAGGCGACCCAACGAATGCAGGAGATCTATCTCGAGCCGATCAAGGGTGAATTGGTCAAGGCTCGGGTCGAGGAGATGAAGGCTTCGGGGGTCGTAACGGCCGGCAGCCTCACCCCCCAGCGAGTCCGGGATTTTGGCACCGCGGCCATCGCTGGCGGCCTTGATGTTCTTGTCATCCAGGGGACGGTCGTGTCGGCCGAGCACGTCTCGACCAAGGCCGAACCACTCAACCTGGCCGAATACATCGCCCATTGCGACCTGCCCGTGATCGTCGGGGGTTGTGCCTCATACAGCACCGCCCTTCATCTGATGCGGACGGGAGCGGCCGGCGTGCTGGTGGGAGTCGGCCCGGGCGCGGCTTGCACAACCAGAGGGGTGTTGGGGGTGGGGGTCCCGCAGGCCACAGCCATCGCCGACGCGGCGGGGGCTCGAATCCGGCACCTGGATGAGACCGGCCGTTATGTCCAAGTGATCGCAGACGGTGGAATGAGAACCGGGGGCGATGTCGCCAAGGCCATCGCTTGCGGTGCAGACGCAGTCATGATCGGTTCCCCGCTCGCCAGCGCCGACGAAGCGCCCGGCAACGGGTATCACTGGGGGATGGCCACGTTTCACCCGACCTTGCCTCGCGGCGCTCGCGTCCAGGTGGGGAGGCTCGGTTCGCTGGCGGAGATACTCACCGGACCCGCCCACGAGAATGATGGGCGCCGCAACCTCTTTGGCGCGCTCCGGGTATCGATGGCAACGTGCGGCTACTCGGACGTGAAGGCGTTCCAGAAGGCCGAGATCATGCTGGCCCCGTCTGTGCAAACCGAGGGAAAATCATTGCAAAGGGCCCAAAGAGTCGGCATGGGATGACGGTTCTCGTCGTCGACTTTGGCGCTCAGTACGCCCAACTGATAGCTCGCCGGGTCCGCGAAGCGCACGTCCACTCGGAGATCGTTCCCCGTCATATCACCGCGCCTGAGATTCGCGAGAAGAAGGCCGAAGCTCTCATTCTGTCGGGGGGACCGGCTTCGGTTTACACCGAGGACGGCTACCGGATCGATCCGGCCATTCTCGACCTCGGGATACCGATCCTCGGGATCTGCTACGGACACCAGTTGGTGGCCGACCTGGCCGGGGGGTCGGTTGCTCGAACCGATTTGGCAGAGTTTGGCCGCACGACGGTTGAGATCGCGCCCGGATCCCATTTGCTGGGGGGCTTCCCTGCCGAGATGTCGACCTGGATGAGCCATCGCGACGCGGTCGTCACCCCTCCGCCGGGGTTCCGCGCCATCGCCCGGTCGCGGGGATCATTGGTGGCCGCGATGGAGGATCCCGAGCGCAGGCTCTTTGGGGTCCAATTCCACCCCGAGGTCTCCCACACCGAGCGCGGCCAGGACATCTTCAAGAGGTTTCTTTACGACATATGCGGGCTCTCTCCGGTGTGGACGTCGCATTCGATCATTGAGACCGCGGTCGAGCGGGTCCGTCTGCAGGTGGGGTCGGCTCGGGTCATTTGTGGCCTCTCGGGTGGCGTCGACTCCGCCGTTGCCGCTGCCATCGTCCATCGGGCCGTCGGGGACCAACTCACCTGCATATTCGTCGATCACGGCCTTCTCCGGGCCGGCGAGGCAGGGCAGGTCGAGGAGACCTTCCGCCGGCATTTCAAAGTCGACCTGATCACGGTCAAGGCCGCCGATCTGTTCCTCGAGCGGTTGACGGGAGTGACCGATCCCGAGCGAAAGCGGAAGGTGATTGGGGAACTATTCGTTCGAGTCTTCGAGGAAGCGTCCTCTGCCATTCCCGACGCCCGGTTCTTGGT
>JBOGEW010000299.1:0-2969 GCA_050742075.1 Acidimicrobiia bacterium | reverse complement strand
CTACCCAAGAGCGCCGAGCACGGCATCAACGACCGCGGCTACGTCGGCGGTGGGGTCGAGAGTGAGAGCGACATCGGGGACGACACCCGTGCCTGCAACTGAGGCGCCGTCCGGCGTCGTCCAGGTGGCAATGGTCAGTCGGAGGAGGCCGCCATTTCTCAGCTCGAACGACGACTGCACGAGGTTCTTCCCAAACGTCGGCGCTCCTACCACCACCGCTCGACCTCGCTCCTGCAGCGACGCCGCCAGGATCTCCGCGGCCGAGGCGCTGTTCTCGTTGACCAGAAGGATCAGGGGAAGCCGGGTGGCGATGCCGCCTTCTACCGCCGGGTAGTCGAAGTTTCCAACCCGCTCCTGAGTCCGGTACAGGACCCCGCTGGGCACAAACTCCGATCCCACGATCGAAGCCGAGAACAGAAAACCGCCCGGGTTGTCGCGCAGGTCGACAATCAACCGGTCGACCCCGGCGTCGTTGAACGATCCCAACCAGGCGTGTAGCTCGAGATGGGTGGTGAACCCGAACTCAGGCAGTCGTAGATATGCGGTTGATCCCACGATCTCCCCGGTCATGGGAATCCAATCCGCGGCGGTGCGGGTCAACGTGACGTCGGTGGTGTCGATGGTGAGGACCGTGGTGGTCCCGGCCTCTCCGGCAAGCAAGCCGGCTGCCTCGACTGTGCCCAAGCCCTCCACCGGTTCGCCATCGATCGCCGTGATGACGCTCCCGGCCACGATGCCGGCCTCCTCCGCCGCCGAGTCGGGAAGCACGGTCACGACCTCGAGCGGACACGAGGGTGCCACCCGGACACAGGGCGAGCCGGCGGCGCTCAGGGCGGAGATCACCATTCCAACCCCGGGGACAATCCCGTCCTCACCAACCGAGCCAGACAGCTCAGGCGGTACATAGACGTTGTAGGGGTCGACCATCGACGCCAGTACGCCGCCGACTGCACCCTCGACGATGTCGGTGACCGGTGCAGACGACTCGAGCATCTCCGCCCGGACGGATTCGCACAGGGGAGCAAACTCCTCCGAGGGCACCGCACAGACGAGACCGCGGGGAAGCGCTTCGGTGTCCCCCACCTCGAAGGTCTCAACCGCATCGAGGGCAGCGGCGGCCATGGCTGGGCGGTCGGGAGGGCTGAAATGATTGGTTTCAACTAGCTCGACAACCTCGCAGAGCACCGAGAAGGTGACCGGTGGGGTCGCACAGCCCTGGATCGTGACCTCGAGGTCGCTAGGTGAGCTGGTGGTGGTGGCGGCCGTCACTGGCAATATCGCCCTGGTCGAGACGGTGACGGGACCACCACAGCCAGTGACCGCGAGCAGGACCAAAAGCAAAGCCGGCAGGCGCTTCATTCCCAACTCATTCTCGCCGCAGCATTCACTACCTTCCACCGGCACATGTCGCTTCTGATTCGGACATGGGATGAATCCCTAAAGCAATTCTCGATCTCGAACGGGCTGTGGACCGAGCCCACCTCCGAGCCCGAAACGGACCTAAGGGGGTACTGGGCCCTGCCCGGCTTGGCCGATTGCCATGCGCACCTGGCAGTCGACTCGTTGAAAGATGTTTCTCGGGTGGGGGAGATCGAAGGGATCAAGCGCCGGGCGTTCGCCCAGTTACAGAGCGGCGTTTTCCTCGTGATCGACAAGGGCTGGCGGGACGACGTCGTACTGCGGCTGACAGAGAGTCCTCCCGCCATTAGACCCGAGTTGCATGGCGCCGGACGGATCATCACCGGACAGCACGGCTATTTCCCGGGCTTCGGCGTCGAGGTCTCCGACGCTGGGCTCGCCGCCGCCATCAGGGAGGCGAATCCCGCCGGCGGTTGGGTCAAGGTGATCGGCGATTGGCCCCAGAAGGGCAAGGGGCCGGTGATCAACTTCTCCGAGGAAGCGCTGGCCGAGGCGTGCCGAATTGCCCACGGGGCGGGGCTCCGGGTGGCCATCCACACGATGGCCCCCGACACTCCGGGGATGGCGGTTCGAGCGGGTTGCGATTCGATCGAACATGGCTTGCATCTCACCAACCGCGACCTCGAGCTTTTAGGCGAGCGCCACGGTGCCTGGGTCCCGACGATCTGTAACACCGAGGATGTCATGTCAGGTTTTGCGACCGGTTCGACGGCGGGTCGCGTACTCGGGGCAGGACTCGAAAACGTGCGCCGCCTCCTCCCGCTGGCGGTCGATTTGGGCGTCGTGGTGTTGACGGGCACTGATCTCGGGCTCCCGCATGGAAAAGTGGCGCTGGAGGCCGTTCGCCTCTGGGATTACGGACTTCCTGGGCCCCAGGCGGTCGACGCCGCAGGCCCCAGCGCCTTCGGATATCTCGGACTTCCGAACCTGGAAGTGGGGGCGAGCGCGGATCTCCTCCTCTTCGAAACCAACCCGATGGATGACGTCACTGCCCTCACTCAACCTGTTCTCGGAATCCGAGCCGGAGAGGTGCTCTTCGACCACCCAAGAATCCTCGAAGGATCGGGGGCGGTCTAGGGTTCTCCGACCGATCCGGGGGAGAATTGATGCCGAGAAAGTACTGGGCCCTTTGGTTCTTCGTCCTCGCGCTGGCGCTATCGGGGCTGCCGGCGGCGCAGGCCCAAACCACCCTCCCACCCGGGGGGACGTTCTTAGACGACGATGGCAACCCTCACGAGGGTGCAATCGAGGCGATCGCCGCCGCAGACATCACCACGGGCTGTAGCGCCGACTTGTTCTGCCCGAGCGCTCCAGTAACTCGCGCCGAGATGGCGGCGTTCCTGGTCCGGGCCCTCGGACAGAGCCCTCTGGCCGCCTCCGGAACGTTTAGCGACGTGCCCGCTGGTCAGTGGTACACCGGCTTCGTCGAGCGGATCGCCCAACTCGGGATCTCGACCGGTTATGCCGACGGCACCTTCCGGCCCCTCACTCCGACCTCGCGGGGGGAGATGGCCCTTTTCTTGATGAGAGCCCTCGACCTGGCCCCGCGC
>JBOGEW010000298.1:0-2376 GCA_050742075.1 Acidimicrobiia bacterium | reverse complement strand
CCTCGGAGCCGGTCTGATCCTTCCCTACGTGGTCGGCGCTGACCTTTTCGACGTGCTCCTGGCAGGAAATCGTCCGGTAATAACCGCCGAGTGGCTTTGGTTGCTGGTCGTCGGCGCCGGTCTACTCGCGTCCGCGTTTTGGGGCAATCGTCAGCGACTACCCGGCCTCGCGCTCGCTTCGTGCCTAATCGGTGGTGGATATCTGCTGAGCCAGCTCCCGACGATTCTGCCTGCTGGTGCCGTGCTAGGTCTGGTGGGGGCGGCCCTCGGGTGTGGGCTCCTGGCTTCGATCCTGGTTGAGCTGCAGGTTCCGAGGTTTCGAGCCGCGGCACCCTTGGTGGCCGCAATGCTCTTGCTGCCGGCCCTGCTGGTCATCGGCCAGGGACGGCTAGGACTGCCCGCTGACCGGTGGTCCAGTCGCCTCGACTTCATCGAGACTTTGAGCACCGGTGGGGAGCCGGGCCGAGCCCTGCTGATCGGCCCTCCTGACACTCTGCCCGGCGAAGCTCGCTCCATGTACGGGTTCGACTATCGAACGATCGACGGCGGCCTCGCCACCCTCACCCAGGCCTACCTCAGCCGGCCCGGTTCTCTCGATCAGGCCCTAGAAGATGCAATCACCGAGAACTTGATAGGTGGGGTTGATCTCCGGCCCGGAGTGGTGCTGAGCCGATTGGGTATCGAGTGGTTAGTGGTTGTCCCCGGCTCGACATTTCCGAGAGAAGCGCTCGACCGTCAGGTGGACCTCGCCCAACGACCGGTGGCGACCGAGCTGGCGGTGTATCAAAACGTTGTCCCTGCCGACGACGTGCGAGCCGAACAAAGCGGAGACCCGTTCCTGCGCGTGGCCGGCTGGGCATCACTGGCCTTGGTTTTGGTTCTGGTAGTGGCCGCGTTTTGGGGACGTGGGCGACCGCCCCAACCGGTGGTCGCAACCGAAAGAATCGAAGAGATGGCGGTGGCCTCGTGAGCGATTGGTGGTCGAGAATTGCCGTCGGGGCCTTGGCTGTGCTGACCCTCGTCGGAGGCTGGCTCCTGTCGCCCCCCGCTCCGAACGAAATCCCATCGGCTCCCGCCCCGGCAACAGACCCATACGCAGTGTGTCCGGTGGCAATGGCCGGAGGTGGGTTCGATGGACGGGTTGGCATCGTCACGGACACCGACCTCAACGGCCAACTCGGCGGTGTCGGACTCGAGCGGGAGCCCACGTCTTTCGAGGTAGGGGCGGGCCAAGGCTTCACGCTCGAAGTCGGCACTCTCGCCGAGGTGGGGATCAATCCGATTCTCGTCGAGACGGCAGCCGGTGCCATCGGGCAGCTGGCCGCCGCCACCTACGACCGCGCCGGTGCAGTTCCGGCTTTGGCGGGGTGCACGCCGGCAGCCTCAGCGCCGGTCGCCCTGCTGGGCCTGGCGACCAACGCCGGCGAAGGGTCTTCCCTGGTCATTTCCAATCCTTTCGCGGCGGAGGCGTCGGTGACTTTGGCCGGCTCCAGCGAATTCGGGCCGGATACTCCGTCCGAGCTTGAAGCCGTGCGGATTCCAGCTAAGTCGACCCTCGAGCTGGTTTTGGACCAGTCGATGGCAGGACGGGAACAGCTTGGCTTCACCCTGCAGCCGGAGACCGGTCTGGTGATCGCCGGCATGGTTCGATCCGGACCTGACACCGCGATCTCAGAGGCGATCCCCGGCGCTCGTCAGTGGCATGTGGCCCTTCCCGGCTTTGGGATCGACGGCCAACTGATCGTTCGCAGCGTGTCGGCCGCGGACTCCGTTTTCCGGATCGACCGGATCGACCAATCCGGAATCACCGATGGTGTCGAATCCGGGTCGCTGGCACCGGGGGAACAGCTTGTCTTCAGCCTGGAGGAGATGGGCGGTAGCGAGGGCGGCTTCGTGGTCAACTCCGAGGAGGACGTCGCCGTCGCCACCACCTATGTGGGCGAAGAATTGCGCACGGTTTCGGCGGGAGCGCCGTCTACGGCGATTCAGTGGTTGGTCCCGGTTTCGGCCACCGTCGAGGAGGGTGAGAACGCCTTGTGGATCCTCAATCCCGAAGAAACCGACACCACCGCTGCGATCCAGATATTCGGTCGCAGCGGCGCCCCCCAGGAGATCGACCTTCCTGCCGGGTCCACGACGGGTCTCGTCGTCGGTCTCGACGGATCGGGTGCCTCGATCACCGCCGGCCACCCGGTGGCGGTTTTCTACGGGGTGCTCAATGGGACGAGGGCGGCAATGACCCCCGCCCATCCCCTCGAATAGCTTGCGGCTTTAGGAATTCGTGGCTCGGTCATGGGCGGGCCCGCGGCGATCTCCCAAGAGGTTGTAAGCGGAGGCTATCAAGCCGAGATGGCTGAAGGCCTGCGGGAAGTTGCC
>JBOGEW010000297.1:0-1693 GCA_050742075.1 Acidimicrobiia bacterium | reverse complement strand
GTGCAGGTGGTTCGTCGTTCCTCAACTTCTCGATCCTGATTGGGATCGCCAACTCGGTCTGGCTGCGCCGCTCTCCAGTTCCGGGCGAAACCATCCACTCCTAAGAAGCGAACCCTGGGTTCGTAGGGCGGCTGGGGGCTATGTATTGGCCCGCAGAACGAAGCCGGCGACCGAACGGCTACTGTCGCCATCCATGTTTCGACCGTCGGGGACCGGGTGGATCGAGGTCATATGCGGCCCGATGTTCTCTGGCAAGAGCGAGGAGCTCATACGACGTGTCACTCGTAGCCGCATCGCCCGCCTCCCTGTGCAAACGTTCAAGCCCGCTCTTGACGTCCGTTACGGCGAGAACCGGGTGACCTCCCATTCGAAGATGACGGTAGATGCCATCCCTGTCTCAAACTCGGGCGAATTGCTCCGGGCGGTCGACGACGCCACGCTCGTAGTCGGCGTCGACGAGGGACAGTTCTTCGACCTGGGATTGGTCGAGGTAGCCGAGCAGCTCGCCGCCGCCGGAAAGCAGGTCATCGTCGCTGGGCTGGACACGGATTACTTACGGAGGCCGTTCGAACCTATCCCGGCACTTTCGGGGCGGGCAGAATTTGTCACCAAGATGCTGGCGGTCTGCCACCGCTGCGGAGGGCCGGGTCTCTTCACCCAGCGAATCCTCCGCTCGGACTCCCTGGTCGTCCTCGGGGCGCAGGGTGCGTACGAGGCTCGCTGCCGTGGCTGTTATTCCAATGAAGAGGCCGAACAGCCGGCCCTAGCTCTCAACTAGAAGGAGACATTCCTGAGGCAGCGGGCTCCGTGGTAAACTGCCGCCACCGCTCACTCTGAGTGGTGTTCTTCGTTTTCGAACCGGCCGAGTCGGTGACCACCCAAAGCACAACCAGGACAACCAGGTTCTTCCAGAGCTTTGTGATCGTCGTCGCCGTCCTAACCCGGTTCTTCTCTGAAAACTCGCCGCGGCCCGTCGCCAGGAATTCGGCCCGCGCGCACAGAAAGTCAGGAGCTTTAGTCAATGGGATGGTTTCGCAAGAAGGAGCCGGAGATCGTCCGGCGTGGGACCGAGGGCGTAACCGAAGAACGTAAGTCACTTCGGTTTGGTGGGCAGAAAGTTGAAGTTCGGCGGGTAAGCCAAGAGAAGGCTGCTCCGGCTCGCACTCGAAAGAAAGTCCCCTCAAGAGACGGCGAACCTCGCGCTGACGCCCGTCCTCGCACTGAGATAGGCCGGCGCCGCCCAGAAGAAGAAGTAATCGTCGCGCCGGAAAGCGGGCGCAAGCAGATGCTGGTGCGCGTGCTTCCGCATCAAACGCAGGTGGTCGTGCTCGAGGGCCCAGTCCTCGTCGAGCACTACGTAGCCGGGGAAGATCGATCCTCCCTGGTCGGCAACATCTATCTCGGTCGGGTGCGAAATGTCCTTCCCGGGATGGAGGCGGCCTTTGTCGATTTCGGGTCGACCAAGAACGGGGTCATCTACTCGGCGGATGTAAAGGTGGGTTCCGCCCGCCGTAACGGTGGCCGTCAGGCCCGAATCGAGGAAGCGCTTTCCGAGGGCGACGAGGTGCTGGTACAGGTGGCCAAGGACGCCATGGGTGCAAAAGGAGCTCGCTTGACCGGCATGCCCTCGCTGGCCGGTCGCTATCTGGTCCTGGTCCCCGACTCCGAGAGCCAGGGGATTTCCCGCCGCCTC
>JBOGEW010000296.1:0-2195 GCA_050742075.1 Acidimicrobiia bacterium | reverse complement strand
GATGACGATGGGGGATCGGGTGGCCGTGATCAGAAAGGGTCGCCTACAACAAGTCGACACCCCCCGCAACCTTTACGACTTCCCCGACAACCTCTTCGTCGCCGGCTTCATCGGCTCCCCTGCAATGAACTTCATATATGGAACCCTCGAGGGCGAGGGCGACGACATCTACGCCAACCTCGGAGGGGACAAGGTCAAGTTGGACCGCACCGCCGTGGCGGAGAAGACCGCACTCGCCAACTACAAGGGGAAGGAGATCGTGGTCGGGATCCGACCGGAGATGTTCGAACTGGTAGCGGCGGTGCCCTCGGCCGACCCCCAACAGACCATCTCGGTCAAGGTTGGGCTGGTCGAACAGCTCGGCTCGGAGGCATTCATACATTTTGTCAAGCCTTCCCCGCCAGTCATCACTCCCGACATTCGCGAGCTCCTGGCCGATCAGGGGACCGATGCCGCCTCCCTCGGGGACGAGACGAAGTTCACGGCCCGGGTCGACCCCGACTACGTACCCAAGCCGGGTGATGAGGCGAAGCTGGTGGTGGAGACCCAGAAGCTCCACTTCTTCGACAAGGAAACGGGCGAAGCGATCCGGTAATCCTCCCTCCCGGCTTCGCCGGACTTCCCCGAGGGAGAAACTAGGGGCGCAACAACTTGAAGGACTCGGCCCGGTCGAGTCCGCCCGCCTCCCCTTGAGTCCGAGCCCACTCGCGCATCCGGGTGAGGAACTGAGTCCTTCCGTCCTCGTCGCTGTCGGCGTTGCTCATCGATGTTTCGGCCTGGCTCGAGTGACAAAGGAGAGCCTCGATCTTCTGATCGAAGGTCGATGAGATGTCCTCCCAGTAGTCGGGCTCGTCCGCTCCCCAGAGCAGGATCGCCTCGGGGCGGTGCTTCTCTAGTCCGAGCTCCGGGAAGAAGAGATGATCGCGCGCTGCCACCACGCCATCGATGGCCCCCCAACCGGCAGCGCGATGGTCGGGATGGAGCATGTAACGGCGCCAAGGGTCGTGAGAGAGAACGACCTCGGGCCGCAGGCGACGAATCCACAGGCAGAGTTGGCGGCGCAGCTCCATCGAGTACTCGAGCTCGCCGTCGACGTGCCCGAGGTGGACCAGCTCGCCCTTGGCCCCGAGAACGGCCGCGGCCTCCTCTTGTTCTTCCATGCGCGCCCGGGCGAGTTGGTCAGGAGCGATATTCGGATCCCATGAGCCCTTCGAGCCATCGGTGACGACGAGCATCGACACTTCACAACCGTCTAGGGCCCACCGTGCCAGTGTGCCTCCCGAGCCGAATTCGGCATCGTCGGGATGAGCGCCGATCGTGAGGGCACGCTTGGGGGTCGACAGCAGTTCGGTAGTCACGAGGCAGGGAGGCTAGAGAGTCGCTCAGCCAGCGCCGGGTCGCGCCTCAATACAAAGGCAAGATCTCCGGGACGATCGATGTCGAACATGAGGCGGCGATCCGCGGTAACCAGCACTTGGTGCGCTGCCAGCTGATGATGATGACGACGAAAGCTGCCTGGGCCATACCGGAAGGTGACCTCTGTGCCCTGCCATCCCATCACCGGCGTGCCGCCGTCGGGGCTGGGAGCGAGGACCGGTCGTCCGGAAGCAAGGGCGGCGAGTAACCGCCCAATTGATGGCACGTCGATCAACGGAAGATCGCTATGGATCAGGAGCCAGGGGCGGTCGTCGGTAGATGCCAGTTCGGCAGCTGCCCTGGCCGCGGAGTTGAGGTCGGAACCGGGATCGAGGAGCGAGCGATATCCAAGGCGCTTCGCCCACATCGCAACCTCCTCGTCGGCGGCCAGGACGATCGGCTCTGCTCCGGCGTCCTTGATGGTCGCCAGCGTTCTCTGGCCAAGGTGTTCGGCCACAAGTCGTCGCTGGGCAATGGTGAGATCCGCGGCGAGGCGGTTCTTGGCCGACCGGAAGGGTTTGATCGGCACGCCGCCCAGAACCTTCATGTCTCGTCGAGAGCCAAACCGGCGAGAACGTCTTCCAGGGTGTTGACCGTCCAAGGATCATCGCTCGGCCACGCTGCAAACTGAACCAGGGTGCCGAGCGGGTTCTTCGGATGCAGAAAAACCTCGTTCCACACCGGATCGAGATTGGGCCCGAGGATGGCATAGCCCTGTGACCGCGCCCGGCTGGCCGCCTCGGACACATCGACGACCTTGAACGTCAGATGATGCAAGC
>JBOGEW010000295.1:0-2696 GCA_050742075.1 Acidimicrobiia bacterium | reverse complement strand
CCTCAATGCGGTGGCAGGAGCCCAGGATGAAACATGGTCAACCATGTCCGACGCCCGCAGCGGAGGGTTTGGCGGTGGAGTTCCAATGAGGCGAGGCTCCGCAGCCGCTGGACAACCAGCAGCCGCTTCAAGGTTCAGGCCTGGGCGTCGAAGGTGCCGCTGATGGTGACGCCGTCAACGGTGGCCCCGCTCGCCCGGAAGCCCACGGCATCTGTGCAAGTGAAGCTGCCGGCGGCTCCATCGCTACCTTTATGGTCGACCTCAACCTCGCAAATGTCCTTGCTCGTGGCCAGAGACAAATCGGTGGTGGCATAAGAAACGTAGTTGTCCTCCGCCTGAAGGCTGATCGTCAGGAGCCCCTCCCCTGATCCATCCGCGTTAGGGGTAAACGTGAGAGCCCAGTTCCCGTCGATAAAGGCACTTGCGGCGGGGAAGAAGTACCAGGTGTCCTCGATCTCATCGACGTTGCCTCCGATGCGAAAGTCGACGGTGCCGGTGTCGGAGAGGTCCGCGTCGCCGCCACTTTCTCCACTGTTCTCCGAATCGTCGCCTGCGGTCGGTTCTTCGACGTTGCCGGAGTCATCGGCTTGGCTCGAGCCTCCGCTGCCCTCCTCGGCCACTTGGCCCTGGCCGCCGCCTCCTCCGCAGGCCACAGTCACCATCGAGATCAGCAGGAACAGGACGAACAAACGGCGATAGATCATGGGCTGAAACTATCGAAGGTCAGGGTTCGGTCGCACTAGGGAAACCCCCAGGTCACGAAAGTGGCCTTCCCAGGCGTAGGCTCGCACTTGTGCTGGCGACTGATCTGTTGGCTCAGATAGAGACCATCGGCCGGGAGCCCACGACCAACGGCTACCGACGTTTTTCCTGGACCGCGGCCGATGCCGAACTGCGGCGATGGTTCGCCTCCCAGGCCACTGCGAGAGGACTATCCCTTGAGGTCGACCGCAACGGCAACCTCTGGGCCTACCGGGGTGACCCGGCGCTAGGAGGGGTCGTGGCGACCGGCAGCCATCTCGATTCGGTCCCCGACGGTGGGCAGTTCGACGGCCCATTGGGGATCGCCTCCGCCTTCGCCGCCCTCGATCTGCTCGACGCCCAAGGGGTTGTCCTAACCCGCCCGCTCGCGGTGGTGGCCTTCGTCGAGGAGGAGGGCGCCCGCTTTGGAGTGGCCTGTCTCGGCTCACGGCTGGCCGCGGGCCTCATTGACCCGGAGAGGGCGGCTGTCCTCAGCGATGGGGACGGCATCACTTGGACCGAGGCGATGGGTCGAGCCGGACTCGATGCATCCTCGATCGGGCCCGACCCGGAACGGCTTGGCCTAGTGCAAGGCTTCGTCGAGCTCCACATCGAACAGGGCACCGCCCTCGACCCATTGGGGGCGGCGATCGGAATCGGCACCGAGATCTGGCCCCATGGGCGGTGGCGTTTCGTCTTCGAGGGAGAGGCCAATCACGCCGGCACGACCAGCATGGAGGATCGTCAGGATCCGATGCCCGCCCTGGCCGAAGCCATTCTCGAGGTGACCCAACAGGCGCGTCGGATCGGTGCCAGGGCAACCTTTGGTCGCCTGCTGGTCGAACCAAATGGGATCAATGCCATCCCCTCCCGGGTGACCGGCTGGCTCGACGCCCGGGCCCCAACGGAAGACGCGCTGGTTGAAGTCGCCGGATCTCTCCAATCCCATCCCAGGATCAACGTCCAGGTGCAATCTTCCACCTCGGCGGTGAAGTTCGACCGAGGGGTCCGAGCCCGGATTATGGAGGTTCTGGGCTCGCTCCCCCAGATCCCCACCGCGGCCGGGCACGATGCCGGAATCCTCGCTGAAATTGGAATACCGACATCGATGCTCTTTGTCCGCAACCGAAGCGGGATCTCCCATTCCCCGAAGGAGCATGCCGATGCCGAAGACATCGATCGAGGGGTCGAGGCGTTGGCCCAGACAATCGCTCACCTGGCCAGATCATGACCTCGTTCTGGTGCGAGGAGGCCTGGATCGGGGGGCGGGCCGTGCCTTCAGTGGCGGTCGAGGCCGGAACCGATGGAAAGATCACAGCCATCGAGGTCGGCGTCGAGGCAGCCAATCGGGATCGCCTGATGGGTTTGGTTTACCCCGGCCTGGCCAACGCCCACTCACATGCTTTCCACCGTGCCCTCCGGGGAAAGGCGGCGGCCCAGGGCAACTTCTGGACCTGGCGGGAGGAGATGTATCGGGTAGCGGATGGCCTCGATCCCGACTCCTACCGGGAGTTGGCCACCGGCGTCTATCGGGAGATGGCCCTGGCCGGGTTCACCGCCGTCGGCGAGTTTCACTATCTCCACCACGGACCTGGGGGTGGGCGGTACGCGAATCCCAATGCCATGGGTGAAGCCATCCGCGAGGCAGCGGCCAGCGCCGGGATCCGGCTGACCCTGCTCGACACCTGCTATCTCGAAGGGGGGATCGGAGTCGAGCTTTCCCCCACCCAACGGCGGTTCGCCGACGGGTCGGTGGAGGCCTGGAGCGAGCGTCGGCACCTGCTCCCCGAAGACTCCAACACCCGGATCGGAGCTGCCATCCACTCGGTTCGGGCGGTCAGACCGGATGACCTAGCGAGGGTGGCGAGCGAGGCAGGAGGTAGCCCGCTTCACGTCCACCTGTCCGAGCAACCAGCCGAGAACGAGGCGGCGCAGGCGGCTTATGGACTCTCCCC
>JBOGEW010000294.1:0-5587 GCA_050742075.1 Acidimicrobiia bacterium | reverse complement strand
GAAGCATGGACCTATACGCCCGGGTCAACATCCTGGACGGGTGATCCGTTCGTCTTACCCACGGCGACCTGCGGGAGATCGTCCATCTCGATGCCGACCCGGTCGGCCGCTGTCTCTCCTGGGAGCGACTCGGTGTTGACTACTTGCATGTCGTCGATCTCGACGCCGCCATCCGCCGCGAATACCGCAATCGCCCGCTGATCGACGAGATCCTCAAGACCGCCACCATCCCCGTCCAGGTGGCTGGCGGGGTTCGATCGGAGTCCGAACTCGAACGCCTCATTACCAACGGCGCCTGGCGGGTGGTGATGGGAACGGCGGCGATCGAGAACCAGAACATGGTTTGGGAAGCGTGCCGCAACTTCCATGACAAAGTTGCCGTTGCCATCGACGTGCTGCCCGACGGTGAGGTGGTCACCGGTGGCTGGACCGGACATTCGGGTCGCTATCTCGAGGAGGCTCTCGTCGAGATGTCCTCGGCCGGAGCTGCCGCCTTTCTCATCGGCGAGGCGAAGCGGGACGCCTTGACCGAGGCTCCCGGATTCTCGGTTTTGACCGAGGCATTGAAGGCGGTGGAGGAGCCAGTGATTGCCTCAGGCGGAGTGCGCGATCTGAACGACATCACCACCCTCCGCCGCCTCAGCGTGGGTACCCGTCGGGTGGCGGGGGTGATCGTCGGGAGGGAGGTGACGGCTGGCCGATTCACGATCGCTGAGGCGAGGCGGGTGATCACCGGCGAAGCGCCCACCCGGGCGCCTGGTCGGGTCGAAGGCCTGCGCGCCCTGCTGCGGGTCTCAGACTTCGGGCGCGCGGTCGACTTCTACGAGCGCATCCTCGGGTTCCGACGGCTGACGGGTTGGGATCGAGACACTGGTTCCGGCGCGGTGTTGGAAGCGGCCGGCGGGGAGACCCTGCAATTGTTGGGACCCCCTCCCGGGTCGAGCTGGCCGCGTCCGACTGGGCTCGAGCTGGGGTTCTTCGTCGAAGATGTCATCGCCTGGCACGAGCACCTCGTGGCCGGAGGGGTGCCGGTAACGCGGGAGCTCAAGGTCGAGACCTGGGGCGACACCGTATTCGGGGTCGACGATCCCGATGGCGTTCGCATCTGGTTCGGCTCTGGCCGAACCTGATGCAATCTTTTGCGGTTTTCGCAGGGCAGAGCCTTAGGTTTGCAGTTGGCGGGCGACGAACTCGTTCCAGGTTTCGCCGCCAGCGCGATTGGGAGTGAGGTTGGCGCCAGCTCGAAGAGCAGCCCCGAACAGCCCGCGTTTGTTGTAAGTCACCACCGGCCGTCGACGTCCGATGGCCCGCAGGCAGGACCGAGCCAACTCGCCCGCCTCGTAGGCGAAAGGTCCCCCGATATCGGCGAGGCGTCCGACAGCTCCCTCTGACACCGCGGCCGCCAGCGCATCGGCCAGCACGGTGGGATCGAGGACCTGGTAGCGAGTCTCGGCGGGCACTGCCAGCCAGGGCCAGCGGGTCGGGGCGGAGTACCAACCCCAGATGAGCTGATGGAATTGTGTGGCCCGAATGATCGTCCACCGGTCAGCTTGAATCTGGAGAGATCGCTCGCAAGCGACCTTGGCCTGGTAGTACGGCCAGGGCATGAGATCGCACCCGACGATCGAGGGGTAGACGAGGTGAGCGCCCGAGTGAGCGGCAAGATATTCGACCTGGGCCAAGTCGACCTGGAGGGGTCGGGTGGGAGCGGTGGCGCAAATCACGGCGGCGTCGATCGTCGCCAGGTCGACCTGAGAGAGGTCGCGGGGTGCCGGCGACACTGAGAGGCCGCGGCCCGAGAGTGATTTGACGACCCGACGCCCGAGGAGCCCGGAGGCGCCGGTGACTAGGACAGCCGTCAGCGCACCCGGGTCCTGCTTTGCTCGCGCATGTATTGGCGCAGATACCAGGGTCCGCCGCCGCCCGTGCCCGAGGTTCCCGAGCCCTTCCAGCCGCCAAAGGACTGCACATCGGGCCAGGCTCCGGTGGTGGCGCCCGCCCGTCGATTTACGTACGTCACCCCGGCCTCGATTCGATCGAAGAACGCGTCGATTTCCTCTTCATCGCTCGAGAACAGCCCGGCGGTTAGCCCGAACTCGGTGTCGTTGGCACGAGTGAGAGCCTCGTCCAGAGAACCAACTGGCATCACCGCCACAAACGGGAGGAAAAGCTCGCGATTCCAAACCCAGGAAGTCTCGGGAGCGGTCACCACCGTCGGCTCGACGAAGTTGCCGCGCTCGAGTCCCTCCTCTTGGAGGACATCGCCTCCGGCCAGGACTTCGCCCCCGCTGGCCCTGACTTCTGCCACAGCCTCTCTAAAGCGCTTGGTGGCCTGACTGTCGATCACCGGGCCGACGAACACGCCGTTCTCTAGCGGGTTGCCGACTCGCAATGACTCGGTTCGCTCCACCAGTCGATCGACGAACGCATCGAAGACCGGGCGCTCGACATAAACCCGCGAGTTGGCAGAACACTTCTGGCCGGAGAACCCGAAGGCCGCTCGGGCCACACCCTCGGCCGCCACGTCGAGGTCGGCGGTGGCCGTGACGATCACGGGGTTCTTCCCTCCCATCTCACAGACCGCCGGCTTGGGGAAGTCCTTGGCGAAGCCCTTGTAGATCCCCATGCCGACCTCATAGGAGCCGGTGAACGTGATCCCGGCCACATCGGGATGGTTGACCAAGGTGGCGCCGACTTTGTTTCCCGATCCGGTGAGGACCTGGAAGGCCGCCGGCGGCACACCCGCCTCGGCCAGCACCTTGGCGAACTCGAGACCGGTTAGCGCTCCCGCGTTGGAGGGCTTGAGGATGACTGTGTTGCCCGTCAACAACGCCGCAATCGAGGGTCCCCCTGCCAACGCCATCGGGAAATTGAAAGGGGAGATAACCGCCCAAACTCCGTAGGGGCGCAAGACCGACAGGTTGTCCTCGCCAACCGAGAGCTTGGATAGCGGCGTAACAAATCCCTCGTGCGCTTCCATCTGGCGCACGTAGTAACGAAAGAACTCCACCGTCTCGGCGACATCGCCCAGGGCTTCGAGCCGATTCTTTCCGACCTCCATCGCCACCAGCGCGGCGAGATCGAACTGCCTTGCTTCCATGATCTCGGCGGCGCCGAGCATCAGGGCCGCTCGCTCTTGCCAGGGCTTTTCCGCCCAGATGGGGAAGAACTCCCTGGCGACCCGGACGGCGTCGTTGACGTCCGCTTCGGTCGCTTGGGCGAAGCTGCCGACGACGATCGCGGAATCGATCGGGGAGCGCTCCTCGTAGAGGCCGTCCCCCCAGCGCTCTTCGCCGTTCACGACGAACGGGTGGCGCTGGCCGAGGCCGGCCTTGCCCCTTTCGACAGCCTCATCGAAGCTCTGGTTGAGCTCGGGGTTGTCGGCCGACATGGTGGCGTAGGTGATCTTGGTAGTCATCTGCAGGAGCCCCTCTTCTCGACCTCACGATACGTCCTAACCTCCATTTATGGAACGCACCGCCTTTCGAACCTGTCCACTATGTGAGGCGAGCTGCGGGCTGGAAATTGAGATCGTGGACCAGCGGGTCAAGCGGATTCGCGGCGACCGTCTTCACGTGATGTCGGCGGGATTCATCTGCCCGAAAGGCTCGACCCTGAAGCAGCTTTATGAGGATCCCGACCGCCTCCGCACACCCGTGATCAAAGAAGACGGCCACCATCGCCCGGCTTCCTGGGAGGAGGCATATGCGTTGATCGCCGATCGTTGGGGCCAGATCACCGACAAGCACGGCCGCCAAGCAACTGCGGTGTACCTCGGCAACCCCAACGCGCACCAGTTCGAGAACAGCCTGGCGCTGCGTCCATTGATAAAGGGAATGGCAACCAAGAACGTGTTCTCGGCTTCCTCGGTCGACCAGTTGCCCAAACACGTGTCGGCCGGGCTGATGTTCGGTCATCCGCTGAGCATCCCGGTGCCGGATCTCGATCGCACCGACTACTTGTTGATGCTGGGCGCGAACCCCTACGAGTCGAACGGCTCGCTTTGTACGGCCCCGGACTTCCCGGGTCGGCTGGAACGGCTCCAAGAGCGGGGCGGCAAGTTCGTGGTCGTCGATCCGCGGAGGACGAAGACTGCCGTCAGAGCCGATCGGTGGATCGCGATCAACCCCGGTGCCGACGCTGCGTTTCTCCTGGCCATCGCCAATTGCATCCTCGAGCAGAACCAGGCGTTGGCCGAGCATCTCCGTGACCGGGTGGAAGGTTTCGAGGCCCTTCCGGACCTCGTGGCGCCCTTCACCGCCGAAGCAACCGCGGGCTATACGGGAGTCGACCCCGCGCTCACCCGCGAAGTAGCCGAAGATCTGATCAGGGCCAAGAGCGCCGCGGTCTACGGACGGATCGGCACTCACACCATCTCCTTTGGCACCACGGCCTCCTGGGCGGTCGACGTGCTCAATGTCATCACTGGCAACCTCGACCGGGCGGGAGGGGCGATGTTTCCCTATCCGTCTCATATCGGTCGCCAGCGCGCCCAGCGCCCCTTCGTGATGGGACGCTGGCACGCCCGAGTCAGCGGCCGCCCCGAGGTGATCGGCGAGCTCCCGGTGGCGACCTTGATCGAGGAGATGGTCACTCCCGGCGAGGGACAGGTGCGGATGCTGTTGACGCTGGCCGGCAACCCCGCCCTCACGACGCCCAACAGCGCGGCTTTCGAGCAGGCGCTCGAGGGGCTTGACTTCATGGTCTCAGTCGACGTGTATCTCAACGAGACCTCGCGGCATGCCGATGTGGTGTTGCCTCCCCCTTCTGCCCTCGAGCGGTCGCACTACGACCTGGCCTTCACCGGATTCTCGGTGCGCGACTATGCCGACTATTCCCCGGCGGTCTTCGATACCGAGAGCCCCTCCGAGTTCGAGATCCTGGTCAAGCTCGCGGGCATTTTCAGCGGATTCGGTCCGGAAGCCGATCCCGACATGCTCGCCGCGGCCGCCCTGGCCGGCGCCATCCAGGCGGAAGTGCAGAAGCCCGGCTCGCCCATCAGTGGTCGCGACCCGGCCGAGATCCTGGAGGCACTCGGTGATCGACCCTGGCCAGAGCGCAACCTCGATTTTCTCTTGCGAACCGGCAGCCGGGGCGACCATTTCGGCACCTTCCCTGGTGGCCTGACCCTGCAGAAGCTCGAGGAGAACCCGCACGGGATCGACTTCGGCCCTCTCAAACCTCGCCTCGATCAGGTCCTCGTCACAGCCTCGGGGCGGATCGAACTGACGCCGGAGCCGATCATCTCGGACTTGTCTCGACTGCAGGCGGCCGTCGCCAACGGGTGGAACGGGGAGGCGATACTGGTGGGTCGCCGTCAGCTGCGATCGGCCAACTCGTGGACCCACAACATCGAAGTGCTGATGAAGGGCAGGGAGCGCTGCACGCTCGAAGTCCACCCCGAGGACGCCGACCGCTGGGGTCTGGTCAATGGGGAGAAGGCGCTGGTCGCTTCTGCGGCTGGCTCGGTGGAGGTTCCGGTGGAGATCACCCGTAACATTCGCCCCGGGGTGGTCTCGATTCCGTATGGCTGGGGACACGGTCGCTTGGGATCGGCGATGAAGGTTGCGGCCGAATATGCCGGAGT
>JBOGEW010000293.1:0-2642 GCA_050742075.1 Acidimicrobiia bacterium | reverse complement strand
CTCGGGGTCGATGGCGGTCGTGGGCTCGTCGAGGATGAGAATGTCGGGATCCTTCAGCAAAGCGTCGGCGATGCCGAGACGCTGCTTCATGCCGCGGGAGTAGGTGCCGGCCTTCTGGTCGCGCGCCTCGGCCAAGCCCACCTCATTGAGCAGCTCGTCGATCCGCTCGTCACCATTGTCCAGGCGATTGAGTTGAGCCGTAAATGAGAGGTTTTCCCAGCCCGTCATGCCGTCGTAGA
The DNA here is from genome assembly GCA_050742075.1 of Acidimicrobiia bacterium. Lineage (GTDB taxonomy): Bacteria > Actinomycetota > Acidimicrobiia > Spongiisociales > ZC4RG35 > JACCTH01. The sequence goes on along the minus strand of JBOGEW010000293.1, from coordinate 2,403 downwards.
AGCCGACCGCATCTGGCAAGTAGCCGACCCGGCGCTTGACAGTGAGCGGATGACGGGAGGGATCAAGACCGAGGACCTCGATCGTGCCTGCCGTTGGTTCAACAAGGCCCAGAAGCATCAGAATGGTGGTCGTCTTCCCGGCCCCGTTCGGTCCCAGCAGACCAAAGATCTCACCGGCTTGGAGTTTGAGGTCGAGATTGTCGACGACCCTGGCCTCGCCATAGTCCTTCGTCAACTGGTGGGTGACGACGGTGGTGGCAGGGCCCGCCTTGACGTTGGCCAAAGCTACCTCCGGCCGAAGCGCCTGAAGACCCAGGCCAGCGCCGCCAAAGTCAAAAGGATCAACCCGATTCCGACCAAGCCGCCAAACGCAGAGGGGCTCACGGTGCTCCGCACATCCATTGAGGCATCGGCCTCATCGGTGGTGGCGCGGAAGGTTATCGAGTAGTCACCGGCGATCGCCTCGGTCGAGGGAGTGATGGTGGCTGTCACCTGGGCGAAGTCACCAGCAGGAACAGTGGTGATGCTCTCGGTGTCGAATGTCACCTCCCAGCCGGCGGGCGGAGTAGCAGTGAGAGCGACGTTGGCAAGGTCGCCAGAGCCGGTGTTCAAGACCACCAGCGGGAACTGAGTCGGGCTCCCGGCGGTGACATCGGCGTTCAGCCTTTGATCGGGAGTCGTTAGCTCCATTGAAAAGCTGCCGGTGATCTGGACCTGAAGAGCGGCCTCGGCATCGACGCCACCGCCCCGGGCCGTGACCCGGAGGTCGTAGAGCCCTGCCGCGACCGTACTCGGCGGGGTAGCAGTGACCGTCACCCTCCCGGTCGCCCCGGACTCAACGGCGATCGAAGAGGCCTGGGAAGCAGCTTGGGGCCGGGCTTCCACGGTCCAACCGATGGGACCTTCGGCGGCGAGCTCGAGCTGAGCCTCCGAAGCCGTGTCGTTCCTGACATCGACATTGAAGGTGAAAGTCGAGCTGGCCGGACCCCGCAGGCCGGGGAATTCAGGAGTCAGGGTCACGGAGCCGCCGGCCCCTCCCTGTACCGTCACGGTGACGGGAAGCGAGGTCGTGACCCCACCTCCGCTGGCATTGATCGTCATCGGGTAGTCACCGTCGGCGGTCCCAGTCGGAACGATCACGTCCAGGCGAAGCTCGGGTGCCAGTTCCGGCCCAACGGTGACCTGGTTGATCACAAAGCCCGCCCCGCGGAAGGTTGCGGTCCAGCCATCGGGTACTCCATCGACGGCCAGATTTACTGCCGCGGTTGAATCGGCTGAGAGGGCAAGATCGAATCCCGCCGTGTCCCCAGGCTCGACCGTAAGGCCCGGGTAAGGCGTGCTCAACGAGAAGCCTGTGGTCTGAGCTGCGACAGGACTGACGGCTGCAAACAGGAGCAGTCCGGCCAAGATCACTCGGGCTCGCGCGACGGATACCAACTTTCGCATACCTTTTGAATCCTCCAAATGAGCTGCGGGCGCGGCTTGTCTCAGGCCGCGCGAGCTGTCGATGGTAAACGACGACACTAAAAGGGTTGTAAACGCAGGTTCTCCCGCCTGCTTCTTCCCACGATTCGTAAGGTTCAGGGCCGGTTTTGCCGATTAACCCCGAGTGGTTGCGGCCAAATCCACAATGTCATGGGGACCTCCCAGCCCTGCTCTGGGCTCGGCTATTGGCGGGTCGTTTCACGGCGCTCGCGCCTTCAGCAGCCTCATCGCCACCATCGGCTTCGGTTTCCTCGCCTTTGCCTGGGGGTGGTGGGAGGGCTGGCAACTCTCGCTGTTTTCCCTAGCAGTCGCCGCCCATGGACTGCACCGGAAGAGCAGACCCGAGAAATCGTTAGTCATCTCCCTGGCGGTCGATCTCTTCTGGTTGGCGGCGATTTTTCTGGCCGGCGAGCCTCCGCTCTGGGCCTTCATTCCGGGGCTCTGCTACATCGTCGTCGCCGGAGTGCTCGCGCTCGACGGTTGGCGAGCGGCGGTGCTGGTGATTTCCGCCAACTCCCTATTTGCAGGTGCGGCCTTCATGGCCGTCCTCCATCCGAGTGGGGCGTGGTCTCTCCAGCGCCAGCTGGTCCTGGCGGTGCTGGCGGTGGCGATTCACCTGCCCACGATGACTTGGCTCATCTCCTCCTCGACCCGCCTCCTCCGCTCGCGCCAGCAACTTTCGGAAACCCTCATCGAAAAGGAAGGCCGCCTCCGAGTCGTCACCGACAATGCCACCGACGGCATCGTCGCCTTTGAAGACAACGGGCGGATCGCCTTCGCCAATCGGGCGCTCGACCCGATCCTCGGCTTCCGCCCCACGGATTTAGTCGGCTCTTCCATCGAGCGAGCGCTGCCGACGATCGACCGCGTCTCGATCAGGACCTCGCGGGAAACGGTCAATCTTTCGCTGTTCGGTCT
>JBOGEW010000292.1:0-3032 GCA_050742075.1 Acidimicrobiia bacterium | reverse complement strand
CGTGGATGATCTGTGCGATCTCGCCCGGATCGGTCACGAAGTAGTTGTGCTTGGTCGCCGGCATGGTGATGCCGGTTGTGTAGGCCTCCTGGAAAGCATCGTTACCGACCGAGGTGGTGGGGACCTGGCCGGTGATAGCTACTAGCGGCACCGAGTCGATGAGGGCGTCGGCGAGCGGGGTGACGAGATTGGTGGCGCCAGGGCCCGAGGTGGCGATACAGACGCCGACCTTTCCGGTGGCCCAGGCGTAGCCCTCCGCCATGTGACCGGCGCCCTGCTCATGTCGGGCCAGGACGTGGCGAATCGAGGAATCGAGCAGCGGGTCGTAGGCGGGAAGAATCGCCCCCCCGGGAACGCCAAAGACAAGGTCGACCCCTTCGTGCTCGAGCGCGGCGATCAGCGCTTGGGCGCCGGTCATTTTCGAGGAAGATCTCTGCGGGCTCTTGGTCATCGGGTCTCTCTTTGGTTGGCTAATGGCGAGGGAAACAAAAACCCTCCCGGTCGGGAGGGTCGTAAGGGCGCACACGCCAGTGTTAGGGCGTGTGCGCTAAGGAAGTACGAGGATTTGGTAGGTCATCGGTCACCACCATTATATCGAGACAGTGCCGGCCTCCAACTTCTTCAGTCCTGCCTTGCTTGGTCCGGCACTTGATGCGGCCAGAAAAGCCCTGAGCCGGCTGGATGAGGACGAGATCCCGGTCCGGGTCAGGGTCGTTGCCAAGCGATCGGGAAAGCTCCCCGCCCCACTCGCCGCCAGCCTCATTGCCGAACTCGATCGCAACACCTGGCTGCGCGAGATCGCGCTCGTCGAACTGAGCGACGCCGCTGGAGACGAGGGGGGCGTTGGGTCGGCATCACTGGAGTTCCTCCGCCGGTCGCCCGGCTGGGAGGAACGCTTGGCGCCTCTGGCTGAGAAAGCACAGAGTCAGGTCGACCAGAAGTCCTGGCGGCGCCTCGAGGGAGAGCTGCAGGCGGCCAGGGCCGAGGTGCTATCGCTCCGCCGCCAGTTGCGCAAGGCCAACCGGCAAACAGGTCAACTCCCGCCCGAAGAGCCGGAGCCCGCAGAGCGAGCCGGGGTGCGTGATCGCCAGAAGTTGAAGGCAGCCTTGAGTTCGACCGAGAAGGCCCTGACTGCCTCGGAGGAGGCTCGCCAGCAGCTCTTGACAGAAATATCACAGTTGCAGGTACGAGTGGAGACACTCCTGCGTCGCCGACCCGACAAGTCGGCTCCACGAGCCGTCCCCGCCGGAGGGATGCGCCGGGGCCCGATCGAGTTGGCGCGCGACCTCGACGCCCGCTTGCACGCCTTGTCGGTGCCGCCTCTCGAAAAGCCGGCGTCGCCCATCCCGCCGGAGGCGGATCCCGCCGAGGCCCTCTCGATTCCGACCGGGGTTCGACCCGACTCTGCCGCGGCGATCGACTGGCTGTTTTCGTACCCCGGTCCGATGACGGTGGCCGTGGACGGCTGGAATCTCGCCTTCCAGCTCAAAAACCCGCCGGGCAGGAAAGAACGTGGTCAGCTGGAGGCCGCAGTGGGCCGGCTCAACCACAAGGCAGCGGGCAAGAGGAAGCTTTTGGTCCTCTTCGACTCCCGCTTCGACGTGGACGGAACCCATCCGGGAACCCACCCTGACGTGGAGGTGCGGTTTCCCGCCTCTGCTGACGAGGCGTTGATCGAACTGGCCAGGGAGGAGCCTTCGCTCGTGGTGATCACCTCGGACCGGCGGGTCAGAGAGGAGGCGGGTCGCTCTGGCGCAGTCGGCCTCTGGGGAGAAGCCCTGGTCGAATGGCTTCGATGAAGGTAGTGATCGCCGGGAGCGGCTTTTCGGGGTCGATGGTGGCGCGTGGTCTCGGAAAGAGAGCCGGCGTCGAGGTCCTGGTCGTCAATGCCGACAACTTTCTCCTGTTCACTCCGATGCTGGCCGAGGCCGCGGTAGGCGACGTCGATCCCCGCCATATCATCGCCCCGATTCGCCAGCTTGCCCCCGCAGCCACATTAGTTCAAGGGGTTATCGAATCCATCGACGCTCATGCTCGCACCGTCGTCGTGAATCGACTTTTTGGTGAGGCGACGGAGTCCATCAGGGCCGATGCACTGGTGCTGGCGCTGGGCTCGGTCTCCAATACCTATGGGGTATTGGGAGCCGACGAACATGCGCTTCCTTTCAAGACCATCGTCGATGCGCTCAGAATCCGCAACCGGATCCTGGCCAAGATGGAAGCCGAGGGGACCGTCTCGGTGGCGGTGGTGGGCGCCGGTTTCTCGGGTGCGGAGCTGACAGCAGCACTGGCCGACTTTCTCGAGGAGGTTCACCGGCGGTTTTATCCGGGAGGAGCCGTGCCCGAGGTCACATTGGTCGACGCGGTCGATCGGGTCACGCCCGCGCTCACTTCCGCGCTCTCGGAGTCGGCGGCCAAGGCCCTCGCCAAACGCGGCATACGGCTCGTGCTGGGCTCGGCAGTGACCGAGGTGAGTCCCGAGGGAATCCAGCTCGCGAACGGCGAGCTTGTGGAGGCGGGGACCGTGATCTGGGCGGCGGGGATCAAGCCCCACCCGCTGTTGGCTCGAACGGGCCTCGACACCGACCGGGGGAGGATCCCGGTGGATGGGCACTTCCGATCGGTGCTCGATGGGGTCTACGCGGTGGGTGACGCCGCCCTCTCGCCCCGCGGCGACGGTGGGTTCTCGCCCCCGACCGCACAGTTCGCGCTGCGACAGGGCCGCTACCTGGGGAAGAACCTCGATGTGATCGAGACCGGACGAAACGTGGCTCCGTTCTCGTACTCGACCAAAGGCGAGCTCGTGTCCCTCGGTCACCGCAACGCTGTCGGGAGAGTTCTGGGTGTCCCGGTCTCGGGTCTAATCGGGTGGTTTCTCTGGCGGAGCTATTACCTGTTGCAATTGCCCACCACCCTCCGCAAAGCGCGGGTCGCTCTCGACTGGACTCTCGACCTGTTCTTTCCGCCCGACATCGCTTGGCTTCCCAGCTCCGACCTCGGCCCCCTCTAAACCGAAACCTAATGCTATAGGC
>JBOGEW010000291.1:0-5956 GCA_050742075.1 Acidimicrobiia bacterium | reverse complement strand
GGCCACATAGCTCCTTTTTCAGAACGCCGGGGAAGGCGTTCGACTTTACCGAAGCAGAACGGTCAGCGCTTAGGCCGTAAGTCCTCTATGTCTTCGGTAGTGTCGACATCGCGCGGCGGCCGCGCTTCGAACCACACCTCCTCCACCCATTCAGGATGTGCTTTGAAAAGCGGCTTGGCTCCGGCATCTCCCTCGAGACTCATCAGGCGGGCCCACAGCGGTCGTTCGACCACTACCGGATTCCCCCACTCGTACCGGTACTTGGGAACAATCACCTGTCGTTTCGTGCGGCCGCGCGCCTTCAAAAGCGCCTCCACAACTTCTTGCTCGACCTCGGGTTGATCGCCGAGAAAGATGGCAACAGATTCGGTGCGAGTCAATCGCAGAAGAGCGTCCAGCCCCACCCTGAGGGAAGACGACATCCCGCTTTCCCACTCGAGGTTCTCGACAACGACCCAGTCGGTGAAGTCGACCTCCTCGAGAATGCGCTCCGCCTCCGCTCCCAACACGACGAAGCGATGGTCGAAGGGCCCCTTGGCAACTTCGGCCAGCACATGACCGAGAAGAGTCCCCTCGCCCCAGGGCTCTATTTGCTTGGGACGCCCAAGTCTCTGGGAAGCTCCCCCAGCTAGCACGAGCGCCGCAATCACCCCCTCGACGCTACCCCCTCAAACGCCGGGCAAGTAGCGGGCGCTCCCAATCAGTTGGAGCTCCTGATCGGGACGCCGGGTGGCGGCGATCACCTCTGCCAGTATCGCCACCGCGATCTCGGCCGGGGTGCTGGCGCCGATCGCCTTCCCAATCGGGCCATGGATCCGATCGATCGACCTGCTCTCGAAACCGGCGGCCAAAAGCTTCTCTCGACGCCGTTGAGCGGTGCCGGAACTCCCCATGGCGCCGATGTAGGCGACCTCACTACCGAGGAGCTGAGGCCAGAGAGGGTCCTCAAAGCGGGCATCATGGCTGAGGATGACAACTGCCATTCGCCGGTCGAAGGCAAGGTCGAGTTGGTCGGGCCAACCCCCCAACAGCTGGTCGGCATCGGGAAAACGATCTCTGGTGAGAAAGGCGGGGCGGGCATCGCTGACGGTGACGCGGTAGCCGAGCCGCTTGGCCATTGGCACCAGCTCCTGAGCGATGTGGACAGCCCCGAAAATGAACATGCGGGGAGCGGGGGCAATGCTCTCGACGTAGGCCTCGTGGGGACCATATTCGAGCGTTAGGTTCAAGCCTCGATCGAGAAGCCGGCTCGCGTCAGAGATCACGCTCGGTTCGACCCCTGCAGGGATCGTGCCCTCGGTCACCCGCCCATCAACTACGAGGGCACTTTGACCCAGACCAGGACCACCCACCATGGTGACCAGCGACCCGTCTCCGCCCCTTTCGATCAACTCCTCGATCGCGTCGAGCACGGGACTGGTGCTTTGATCCTCGAGAAAGACCTGGATGCGGCCACCGCAAGCGAGTCCCACTTCGAAGGCATCCTCGTCAGCGATCCCGTACCCGACCAGCTCGGGGTGTTCGTCCTCCAGGACCTTCTGCAAACGGAGGAAGACGTCGTTCTCCACGCACCCGCCCGATACCGAGCCGGCCATCTCTCCGGCCGAGGAAGTCATGAAGCGGGAACCGACCGGCCGCGGAGCTGAACCGGAAACGCGGGTAACCGTGGCGAAGCCCACCTTCTTTCCTTCACCCAGCCAGGAACGCCGGCGGCGAAGGTCCTCAATCATGGACGGTCACGCGCACCGGTCGAGTGTGGCCGGAGATCGACTCCAGCACCGCCACCACCTTCTCGAGATTGGAAAAATTCGTGACCGGCAGGAAATCATCAACGTACGGGAGGGCGGCTTTCATCCCCCGTGTCAGCGGCGCGTAAGCGGGCCGCCCGGCGAGTGGGTTGAGCCAGATCACCCGATGCACGCTGCGATGGAGACGCGCCATCTCGTTGGTGAGCAGAACCGGATCGCCTCGATCCCATCCGTCGGAGATCACGACCGCCACCGGTCCGCCACGACCGACCCGACGCGACCATTGCTGGTTGAAAGCCGCGATGGCATCGCCGATCCGTGTGCCGCTCGACCAGTCGGTCACCGTGCCCGCGACTTCGGCGATGGCTAGTGACGGATCGCGCCGTTCGAGCTGTCGGGTAATTCTCGTGAGGTGAGTAGCGAAAACGAAGGCCTCCAGTCGCCCAAGCCGTCCGCGGGCGGCGTGGGCGAAATAGAGCAGCATCTCGGTGTACCGCTCCATCGATCCGGAGACATCCGCGATGAAGATGAGGGGGCGACGCCGTTGTTTTCGTTGGACGAATTCGAGCTTCATCAAATCAGCTTCGGGGCCAACTGTTCCCCGGAGTGAGCGCCGCAGGTCGGGTCGACCTCGATGGAGTGCTGGACGCTGACGGCGGCTCCGCGCTTCTGCCGGTGCCCAGACCATCGAATCGATCAAAGTTCTGATCTCGGCCACCTCCCTCGCAGTCAAAGTCGCAAAGTCGCGCTGCCGCAGGCGTTCGATCGTCGACGCCCCCGAGGTTCGAAGCCGGGTCTCGTCTCCTTCGCCTTCCTCAGATGCCTCCTCTCCCGCCATTCTGATGGACCAGGCCCTTCCTTTTTGGCTGACACTGAGGATTACGGGCGCCGCCTCTGCCCGGAAGAAGTCCATGAAGGCCCGAGTGAAAACCGGGTACTGAGTGGCGTCGGTACAGCACACCGCTCTGAGGGCATAGAAAACGTCGCCCGGTGGGGCGAGGCCTACTACGTCGATCGCTCGCAGTACTTCAGCGGTGGTGCTCGCTGGCACCGGAAGACCCTCCTGACGCAAGCGACTGACGAATCGCACCAGCAAATCGAGACTGGTCGCGCCACTCACCCCGGCTGGCAGTCTCCCTCGGCCGGGCGCAAATACCAGAGACCCCCGGCGTAAAGCGGCATGACCGTCAGCTCGGCGCAGTTGCTCGAATAGCTCAAAGGAAGCTGACGCCATTCGAAATGCATTCCGTCCGGCGTGCTCCAGGTTCCCCCCCAGGAGAATCCCCAGCGGCGAAAGACTTCGACGACCGCCAAGGGCAACGTGGGCGGAGCCCCGTACTGGTTGGACGAGGGGTTGATGTCGAGGGCAATCCCCCAGGCATGGCGGGAGAGCGAATACCCGGGATCTCCGCCCCGATTGAAACGTGGGTTGTAACAACCGCCAGCGAGTTGAAAATCGGCAGGATCGAGTAACTGGATCAAGCTCGACCGTTCAAGCTCGGAGACCACCCCTCGCAGGTACGGGACCAAAAGCCGGTGGCAGCGAAAGAACCCCAGAGGGGCCAGATCGACGTCGACAATGTTGGCGTCTACCCACGCCGGGTCGATCTCGACCTGGTCGCCTCCGGCATCGCGAATTGCGAACTCACCAAACCGGGCCTTGACCGAAGAGACGGAGAGGACCGGGTCGCTGAGCCCGTCGTCGATCAGTCCGTCGATCCGAACGGCGGGGTCAAAGACGCTTCCCCGCACTGACGCTTCCACCCGGTCGATGCCCTCTCCATAGGCGAAGATGGCGAACGGCCGATCAATCCCGAGTTGCAAGGCAGTGGCCTTGCCGACCATCAGCTCGGCTCCAAACAGCTCTCGATCAGAAACGATGGCGCCGAGAGGAAGGGTGACGGTTCCTCCGGTCAGCGGCTCGAGGTCAAGCAGGTCACCAACCACCGCACCTCTTAGCGAGGCGCTCGCCTCGCCTAGAACTGCTTCTCCTCGGGCGAGCGCCATCCTTACTGCATCGCTCACGACGGGTGCAGTGGGGTCGATTGCCGCCGCTAAGAGCGGATAGCCAAAACCGGCTGGTGCCAATTGAATGGGAGTCTCGCCTCGCCGTACCGACCACAAGCGCAATGTCACTCGATCGAGGACAGTGATCGAGGCCCCGTTGACCGCGGCAGCCCCGGAGACGATGCTGATGGTTTGGGGTCGAAGGCCCCCACTCTCGCGCACTTGCAAGAGCGCCGGCTGAGCCGGAACCGCCACCGGTTCCTGGGCCGCGGCCGGGAGGCCAACCAGGACCAGGGCGAACGCGAGCAAAAGTCGAACCATCCTCATTCGTGCACCAACGCTTCGAGTCCGTGCTCGCGTACTCGTTCGATGTCCTCGCGGTACTTCAACACCGTGCCCAGGCTCTCATCGATCGTGGTCGGGCTGAGACGCGTAGCGGAGAGAACTCTTAGGGCGGCAGCCCAGTCGAGGGTTTCCGACACGCCCGGGGGCTTGAACAAGTCGAGGGCGCGGAGGTCCGACATGGCCATCGCCAGTTGCCGGGCCAGTGTCTCATCGACCCCGGGCATGCGAGCCCGAAGGATCTCCACCTCTCGCTCCACGGTGGGGTAGTCGAGCCAGTGATAGAGACACCGGCGCTTGAGGGCATCATGGATCTCGCGGGTTCGGTTGGAGGTGATCACCACCACTGGGGGCTCGTCGGCGCGAATGGTGCCGATCTCGGGCAGCGTTACTTGAAAGTCGGAGAGCAGTTCGAGCAAGTAAGCCTCGAACTCTTCATCGGCCCGATCAAGTTCGTCGATCAGCAGCACTGGCCTCCTGCCGAGGGCGGAGGATTCGATTGCTTGTAGAAGCGGTCGCGGCCGAAGAAACTCGCGGCTCATGATGTCTGATACATCGGCCTCCTTGCCCTCGCCTCGAGCCTCGATCAGTCGGATTGCCAGCATCTGCCGGGCGTAATCCCACTCGTATAGAGCCTGGCTCGCGTCGAGGCCCTCGTAGCACTGGAGCCGAATGAGGTCAGCCTCGAGCACCGCGGCTAGGACCTTGGCCACTTCAGTCTTGCCCACTCCGGCTTCGCCCTCGAGGAAGAGCGGCCGGCCCAGCTTCAGTCCGAGATAGGTGGTAACCGCCAGGCCGCGATCGGCCACGTAGCCAGTGCGGGCGAACGCGGCAACAACCGCGTCAACGGAGTCGGGGATCACCAGGGAAAGTCTAGGAATCCGCGCCCCCTCCCGGCTGTGTCTCCCCCCAGCGAAGCGTTGGGGGGAGTGGCCCGAAGGGCCGAGGGGGGTACCGGGCTATCCCCCCTGCGGGGGAGAAACGGTTGACTACTCAGCCGGAAAGCGCCCTCTTGATCGCCCGCTTGGCGAAGACCTTGGCCAGGTGGGTCTTGTAGTCCACCGTTCCATAGAGATCTTCAAGAATCGTCACTCCGTCGGCCGCCTTCGCCGCTGCCTCTTCGACTGCCCTGTCCGAGCCGTCGGTGCCGATCAGGGCCTCGGCTGTGGCGGCGGCCAGCGTCGGTTTGGCGGCGACCCCGGTCAGGGCCACCCGGGCGTCGGAAATCGATCCGTTCTCCTTTTGAATCCAGGCCGAGGCGCCTGCTACCGCGTAGTCAGTGCGCCCGCCGCGTCGGCCGAGCTTGTCATAGGCAGACATGCCCCCTTTTCTCACCTTGACCGCGGTGACGACTTCGTCGGGCTCTACCGCGGTCGTCAGAGCGTCGACGAAGAATTCGTCAGCCGGGATCTCTCTGATCCCGTTCGGACCCTGGGCGACAATCACCCCGCCAAGCGCCAGCACGGCCGACGGCTGGTCAGCCGCCAGGTCGCCATGGACCACGGCCCCAACGGTCGTTCCCTGGTTGCGGACCTGGACGTCGCCGGTATAAGAAGCCGCTTGAGTCAAAGCCTTGGGCAAGTTCTGCGCTTGCGCGGTTTGGTAATGACGAACCAGTGCCCCAATAGACACCATGTCGCCTTGATCGTCGATGGAATCGAGACCGGAGATACGGCCGATGTCGACTACCAGGTCAGGAGAAACGAGCCGCAGCTTCATCAAAGGCAAAAGGCTCATCCCCCCCGACATCACCTTGGCGAATTCCGACGACGCAAGTGCCTCGACCGCCTCGTCGATGCTCTCCACCGCGACGTACTCGAAGTTGCGTGGGTACATGATTTAGGAGCTCCTCGCTGTGT
>JBOGEW010000290.1:0-6920 GCA_050742075.1 Acidimicrobiia bacterium | reverse complement strand
GGATCGTCGATTCCCAGCTTGGCCAGCACGTCGGATGCGGCCTGCTTGATGATCTGTGCCCGGGGATCGAAGTTCTTGTAGATCCGGTGCCCAAATCCCATCAGCCGGAAGGGGTCGTCGCGATCCTTGGCGCGGGCAATGTAACTCGACACCTCCCCACCGGCAGCCGCCATCTCTCCGAGCATTTCCAGGACCTCCTGGTTGGCGCCGCCATGAAGCGGCCCGGAAAGGGCGTGGATGCCGGCGGAGACGGAGCTAAAGAGATTGGCGTCGCCCGAGCCCACGAGCCGCACTGCCGTAGCTGAGCAGTTTTGGCCGTGATCGGCATGGAGGATCAGGAGGACATTCAACGCCGCCGCGACCACCGGATCCGGTTGGTAGCGCTCAGCGGGAACGGAGAAGGCCATGTGCAAGAAGTTGGCCGAATAGTCGAGGTCGTTACGTGGATACATGTAGGGCTGGTGAACCCGGTACTTGTAGAGCCAGGCGATCATCGTCGGTAGCTTGGCCAGCAGGCGATGCATAGAGAGGTCGACGGCCTCGGAATTGTGCGGGTCGAGAGCGTCGGCATAGTAGGTGGCGAGGGCCGAGGTCGCCGAAGCCAGGATCTGCATCGGGTGGGCGTTATGAGGAAACGCCTCGAAGAGCTTTTTCATGTCCTCGCGGAGAAGGGTGTGCCTCGTCACGGAGTCCTCGAAAGAAGCCAGCGCTGGCTTGGTCGGGAGCGCACCGTATAGGAGCAGGTAGGCAACTTCGAGAAACGATGCCTGCTGGGCAAGTTGCTCGATGGGATAGCCGCGATAGCGGAGGATCCCTGCCTCACCATCGATAAAGCTCACCTTGCTCTGGCTCTCGGCTGTGTTCCCGAAGCCACGGTCGAGAGTGAAGAGGCCGGTTTCCGCAGCCAGATGTGAGATGTCGAGGCCGAGTTCGTTCTCGCTTCCCTCGACTACCGGGAGGTTGATTTCCCGGTCCTCGAATCGAAGAACCGCGTCGGCCACGTCAGATCTCTTCTTTGGCATTGGCGGCGATGATTTTCTGTGCTTCCTGGTGGGGCACCTCGGCGTAGTGGTCGAAGCGGACCTCGAAGGTTCCCCGGCCGCTGGTCATCGAGCGCAGGTTGGCGGCGTATCTTTGAATCTCGACCATCGGTACCTCGGACTCGATGACCCGGCTGTTGCCGTCGGAGTCGATGCCGAGAACCCGTCCGCGCTTGGAGTTGATGTCCCCCATCACGTCACCGGTGTGATCGTCAGGCACTCGAATGGAGAGATGCATGATCGGCTCGAGTAACACCGGCCCGAGCTTGGGCGACGCGGCGCGGAAAGCCTGGATCCCCGCCATCCGGAAGGACAGCTCGTCAGAGTCGACGTTGTGGTACTTGCCGTCGAAGACCTCGGCCGCAACGTCGACCACGGGGTAGCCGGCAAGGATTCCCCGCTCGAGCGCCTCCTGGATCCCCTTGTTGACGGCGGGGATGAACTGGCGCGGGATCGACCCCCCCTTGATGGCATCGATGAATTCGTATCCCGAACCGCGGGGGAGGGGGCTGAACTTGACAAAAGCGACACCGAACTGCCCCCGGCCGCCCGTCTGTTTCTTGTGCTTGCCCTCGGCATCGGCCGCCGACGAAATGGTTTCTCGATACGGAACCCGGGGAAGCGCCGTCGACACGTCTACTCCGAACTTGCGATGGATGCGGGCCAGAGTCACGTCGAGGTGAACGTCGCCGAGGCCAGCCAGCACCGTCTCGCCCGTTTCAGGTTTCCGATCGACTCGCAGCGTGGGATCTTCCTCGACGATGCGATGAAGGGCGGTGGAAAGTTTCTCTTCGTCGTGCTGGCTCTTGGGGGAAATTGCCAGCTCGGTGACCGGATTGGGAAAAACCACCGGCGCCAGCTCGATCTCGAGCCCGGCGGAGTGGACAGTCGATCCGGCATGGAGGGCGTCCACCTTGGCAACCGCTCCGATCTCCCCGCAAGAAATCTCTTTGGTGTCGATGTGATCCTTCCCCATGAGATAGAAGAGGTTGTGCATGCGGGCGTGCCCTCCGCCCGAAATGTGAAGGTCGTCGTCCGCCCGGATTGTCCCCGAGTAGACCCGGAAGAGGGAGATGCGGCCGACAAAAGGGTCGCTGATGGTCTTGAAGACGTAACCGAGGGCGGGACCGTCGGGGCTGAGAGGTATTGCTTCGCCCTTGACCAGCGGGGGGAGCGTTCGCTCGAGCGGGTTGGGAGCGAAGTCGAAAAGAAACTCACAGAGTGTGTCGATGCCGATGCGACGGGCCGCCGAGCCCACCAGTACCGGGAAGATCTCCCCCTTCAACATTCCCTGATGGACCGTCCTCACAATGGTGTCTGAGTCGGGGATTTCTCCTTCGAAGAATTTCTCCATGAGCTCGTCGTCGGTCTCGACGACTGATTCGATCAGTGCCTCCCGGGTGGAGGCTGCTAATTCTTCGGCTTCCGGGGGCGTCGTCTGACTGAGAGTCCCCGTGCGGTCGTCGGGTCCGTAGGTGAAGGATCGTCCCGATACCACCCGCACGACCCCTGTGAGGTCAGCTTCGATCCCGATTGGAACCTGGACGGGAGCGACCCTCTTGCCAAAGGCTTCGCGTAACTGGGCCAGCGTCCTGGTAAACGATGCCCGTTCCCGATCTAGCTTCGTGATCATGATTGCCCGCGGTATGCCCTCCTCTTCGGCAGCCCGCCACAGGATCTCGGTTTGCACCTCTACACCGTCGACCCCGGATACGACGAAGAGTGCCAGGTCGGCGGCGCGCAGGGCGGCGCGGGCATCGCCGGAAAAGTCGATGTATCCGGGCGTGTCGATGATGTTGAACTTGTGGTCCTCCCAGGTGATGCTGGCCACCGAAAGACCGAGGGAAATCTTTCGTTCCTGCTCTTCGGGTTCGTAATCGAGCATCGACGTGCCGGCTTCAATCGAACCCTGGCGGGTCGTGGCGCCGGTGACATAGAGGAGGGCCTCGGCGAGGCTGGTTTTTCCGCTCCCTCCATGACCGACCAGAGCCACATTGCGGATCTTCTCGGGAACCAACAGACCTCCTCGGGCCGGGGGTGCCCAATCTTAGTGAGAGCCTCTCAACTGGGATTTGGGCGAACGCGGCGGTTTTGATGAGTACATTTCGCCGCGGTGATAGATCTGCGGGTCCGGCCCCATTTGCAGTGGGTCCTTCAACCAATCGGCCGGGCTCTGAATGGGCTCGGCGTATCGCCGCAAATCATGACGATCTTCGGTCTGGCCGTAAGCGTCACTGGAGCGGTGATGATTGGTGCGGGCATGATTGTCCCCGGAGCATTAGTGGCATTGGTCGGTTCGATCATCGATGGACTCGACGGCTCCGTCGCCCGGGCGGCCGGGACCGAGTCAGCGCGGGGAGCGCTACTTGACGCGGCGTCAGATCGCATTGCCGAAGTCTCGGTGCTGGCGGGTCTGTCCTTTGCCGTCGCCTCGGAGCGCCGGCTCGTGCTCCTCATCGTGCTCGCCCTGGGAGGATCGCTCCTCGTGCCATATCTGCGAGCCAAAGCTGAAGCCGAGGGCCTCGATGGGCGTGGCGGCATGATGGGACGAGCGGAAAGGGTGATCCTTTTCACGCTCGGGCTGGTCTTCTCCTTCGTCGAGCCGATGCTCTGGCTGTTGGTGGTGGCCACGTGGGCGACGGTCCTCTGGAGGTTCTGGCTCACCTACCGCCAGCTCAGGTGACAGAAACCCTTCGTTTCTGGTTCTTCCGGTTGGGGATCGGGTTGGTGGGGCTGCTCCCCGGTGCCGCCATCCGCCGCCTGGGAGAGGTCGGAGGAAGGCTGTGGGGCCGGTTTGCGCTCGGCCGCCGACGGATGGCTCGCCGGCACATGGCGCGAGTCCTCAGTCCCGAGGCCGATCTCGATCGAGCGGTGGGGGCCATGTTCGGTTCCTACGGACGATATTGGGCGGAAACGTTCTGGGTAAGACCGGAACGGGTTGTCGAGATTGATCGTCGCTTGGCAATTACCGGTCTCGAGCACCTGGCGATGGCGGCGGAGGCGGGAACCGGCATCGTCCTGGTGCTGCCCCATCTCGGCAATTGGGAACCGGCCGCGCTCTCTGGGCGGCGAGCGGGGATCGAGATTGCGGCCGTGGCAGAGCGTCTGCCCAATCCTCGGCTAACTCGATGGTTCGTCAAGATGCGAGCCCAGTACGGAATCACGATCATCCCCCACGGGCGCACTTCGATGCGGCATGTCGAGGAGGCAATCAGGCGCGGAGCGGCGGTGGCATTGCTCTGCGACCGTGACCTCTCACGGAGGGGGGTGAAAGTCACCTTCTTTGGGGAGGAGACGACTTTGCCGGCGGGACCGGCGGCGTTGGCACTGAAAACTGGAGTTCCAGTGGTCACGGCTGCCACCTTCTTTGACGGCGCAGGGCACCGGGTCGACATCGAGGAGCTACCCCTGGAGGGAGTGAACGATGTCCAGGGCTTAACCCAGCGAATCGCGACGGCTCTGGAAGGAATCATCCGCCAAGCTCCGGAACAGTGGCATCTCTTTCAACCCAACTGGCCCTCCGATCACGACAAATGAATTAGTGAAAATTGGTCTCGTATGTCCCTATGACCTAAAGGTGCACGGCGGCGTTCAGCACCAGGTGCTGGAACTGTCGCGCCTCCTCGCCGCCTCCGGTGATGAGCCCGTTGTCGTTGGCCCCGGAGCCGGTAGCCACGGTGGGGTGGACCTCGGCGATTCGATATCGATCCGCGGGAACCAGTCGGTGGTGCCGATCTCGATCGACCCCCGCCTCCAGGGCAAGCTCAAGGGCGCTCTCGCCGGAGTCGACGTGCTTCATATTCACGAACCCCTGATGCCGGTGGTGGGATGGGCCGCGCTGACGATCGAGCGTCCGGCCATGGTCAGCTTTCACGCCGCCAAGCCCCGGTGGGCGTCCCTCCTCTACCGCTTCGTCCCGAGCCGCGTGTGGAGCAAGCGGGTACTGACCGCAGTGAGCCCCGTGGCGGCCGACCTCCCCAAGAGATTCGGTCCGGTCGAAATCATTCCCAACGGCATTGACACCGCCCGCTACCGATCAGGTGTCCAAAGACACCGCCAACAAGTGGCGTTCCTGGGCCGGCCGGATCCGCGCAAGGGCTTTGAGGTATTGGTCGAAGCCTGGCAACTCGTCTCGGAGAAAGTGCCCGGCGCCGAGCTGGCGGTCATCGGGATCGAGGGAACCAACCACAATCGGATTCGATTTCTCGGGCGAGTCGACGAGGATCAAAAATCGCGCGCTTTGCAGGCAAGCGAGATCTTCGTGGCTCCCAATCTCTCGGGAGAGAGCTTTGGTGTTGTGGTGGCGGAAGGCATGGCGGCGGGCTGTGCAGTGGTGGCGTCTGATTTAGATGCCTTTCGGGCGGTCACCGCCGGTACCGCCCGGCTGGTTCCTCCGGGTAACGCAGCCCACCTCGGGGAGACGCTGATCGATCTCCTCCGGTCACCTGCTGCAACCCAAGACATGGGCAAGCGGGCCCGGCTCCGAGTCGGGGATTTCGACTGGTCGCGCGTGCTGGCTCTCTACCGGGATGGATATCGACGGGCGATCGAGACCTACACCCCTGACCGGTAGCATTACATGGACAACCGTTCGAACGTAGGAGCTAGTCGTGGAAAAGGGCACCAGCCGGGTCAAAAGGGGTCTGGCCGAGATGTTGAAGGGCGGCGTGATCATGGACGTCGTCACCGCCGAACAAGCCAAGATCGCCGAGGAAGCCGGTGCGGTGGCGGTCATGGCCCTCGAGCGGGTCCCTTCCGACATCCGCAAGATGGGCGGGGTCGCGCGTATGGCGGACCCCACCAAAATCGAAGAGATACAGGCCGCGGTTTCGATTCCGGTTATGGCCAAATGCCGTATTGGGCACTTCCTCGAGGCACGCGTGCTCGAGGCTCTCAATGTCGATTACATCGATGAGTCAGAAGTGCTCACGCCTGCCGACAACGAGCACCATATCGATAAATGGGCCTTCACTACTCCGTTCGTGTGCGGAGCCCGCAATCTCGGCGAGGCATTGCGACGCATCGGTGAGGGGGCGGCGATGATCCGCACGAAGGGAGAAGCCGGTACCGGCAACGTCGTCGAGGCCGTCACCCATATGCGGACGGTCACCAACGAGATTCGCAGGCTCTCTCAGCTCGGACCCGAGCAACTGATGTCAGCCGGTCGCGACCTTGGGGCTCCATACGACCTGGTCCGAGAAGTTCATGAGACCGGCAGCCTGCCGGTCGTCAACTTCGCCGCTGGTGGTATCGCCACTCCGGCCGACGCGGCATTGATGATGGCGCTCGGGGTCGATGGAGTGTTCGTCGGCTCCGGGATCTTCAAGAGCTCAGATCCCCCCGGGTACGCGCGGGCGATTGTCGAAGCCACCACGTTCTGGGCCGATCCCGAAGTCGTCGCCAAGGTGTCGAGGGGCCTCGGAGAGGCAATGCCAGGACTCGAGATCGACAAGATCCCGGCGAATGAAAAGCTGGCGGAGCGAGGCTGGTGAGAAGTGCCGGTTCGCGTCGGGGTCCTCTCTCTTCAGGGTGACTTCCGCGAGCATCTAAGGACGCTGGGCTCCCTCGGGGCCGAGGGGATCGAAGTACGCACTCCCGACCAGCTGGAAGCGATTGACGCTCTGATCATTCCCGGCGGCGAATCCACCACCATCGGCAAGCTGGCGGTGCGCTTCGGCGTCATGGAACCGCTTCGCCAGAGAATCGAGACCGGTATGCCGGTGTATGGGACCTGTGCGGGCATGATCCTTCTGGCGCGGGAGGTCACTGAAGGAGAGCAGCCGCTGGTGGGGGCTCTCGATGTCATCATCGAACGCAACGCGTTTGGCAGGCAGAACGAGTCTTTCGAAGAGGAGCTGGCCATCGAAGGCCTCGATCAGC
>JBOGEW010000289.1:0-6084 GCA_050742075.1 Acidimicrobiia bacterium | reverse complement strand
CCGCCCGCCTGAGTGGTGGCCCGCGGGCGAACAATGGCCACCTCGGCAACCCGGCCCTCACTTCAGATGGTGGTGGTTGATCCCACCACTCACCATCTTCGGTTTTTGTGGGATCTCCTTTGCCATGAAGGAGAGCGGTCGAGGGTTCTTCTGGTTCCCCTGGTTCCCGATCCTGGTTTTTCTGTTCTTCTTGCTGATCGGGAGGCGCCGATACCGACCTCGCTTCTTTCCAGTTCGCAGCCTGGTCAATGCCACCGCGCGCCTGGCCGACGGTGACTACAGCGTCCGAGTAGATGAGGTGGAGGGCGGTCCGCTGCGGGAAGTGGTGGTGTCATTCAACGAGATGGCCCAGCGACTGGAATCCGCCACGGCGCAGCGCCGGCAGTTGCTGGCCGACCTCGGTCACGAGCTCCGGACCCCGCTTACCGTCTTGCAAGGCGAGATCGAGGCTCTCATCGACGGGGTTCATCCACCTAACAACGAACAGCTCAACCGACTGCTCGAGGAAATCGCGGGTATGTCGCGGCTCCTCGACGACCTGCGCACTCTTTCGCTTTCTGAAGCCGGAGAACTCAGGCTCGAGAAGGAGGAGGTCGACTTGGCGGCATTACTCGAAGATGCCAAGACCGCCTATCAGAAGGTGGCCGAGCAATCGGGTGTCTCCATCGAACTTGACACCACTCCAGCCATCTTGGAAGCCGATCCGCTGCGGGTGCGAGAGATCGTTTCTAACTTGCTCAGCAACGCCATCCGCCATTCGCTAGCGGGCGACGTGGTCAGAGTCTTCAACCGATCGACGCCTGGCGGCCAGGAGATCACCGTTCGCGACCAAGGCCCCGGCGTTCCGGCCGATTTGCTACCTCGCATCTTCGAACGATTCGTCAAGGGATCCGACTCAACCGGAACCGGGCTCGGGCTGTCGATCGCTCGCGATCTCGTTCAAGCTCACGGAGGTGAGATCTCTGCTCGCAACCGGGCTGTAGGCGGAACCGAGATCCGCTTCACCCTTCCTTGTTAGGCGTAACTGTGTCGATTTACCCGGCTGACAGCCCGGTAAATCGACACAGAAAGCACAAACCCGCCGACTACTTGCGGGCCGCCCGCTTGTAGAGCGCCACAGAAAATGGCACGAAGATCGCCAGGATCACCACCACCCAGATCAGGGTGTAGAGGATCGGGTTCTGCATCGACCAGGCCTCCGACACCGGAGCCAGTGAGTTCGTATTCCCGAACAGGTTTCTCGCCGCTTGCGTCACGGCCGATACCGGATTCCACTCGGCAAAGATCCGAAGCGGGGTCGGCAGGTTGTCGGAGGGGACGAAGGCATTGGAGATGAATGTCAACGGCATGATCACCATGAAGGAAGCGTTGTTCACTACCTCTGGACTTGGCACCGCCAATCCCACCGAAGCCATCACCCACGAGAACGCGTAGGAGAAGAGGAGCAGAAGGCCGAATCCTGCCAGCGCTTCCCAGAGCGAAGTTCGAATTCGCCAACCAACCAGGAGGCCGGTTAGGGACATGATTCCGATCGACAACACGTTGTAAACGATGTCGCTCGCAGTCCGCCCCACCAGGACGGCCGACCTGGTCATCGGCAACGAACGGAAGCGGTCAATGATCCCCTTCTGCATGTCCTCGGCCAGGCTCGCCCCGGTGTAGGTGGCTCCGAACACCACGGTCTGGGCGAAGATCCCGGCAATGAGGAACTCCCGATAGTTGACCCCGGGGACGTCGATGGATCCACCGAAGACGTACGAGAACAACAGCACGAACATGATCGGTGACATCAGGACCCACACCATCAGCTCGGGCATGCGCTTGATCTTGATCAAGTTGCGCCGGGTGACGTTGTAGCCGTCGGCGGCTAACCACATCAGTTGACTCATCAGGCACTCTCTTTCATTACTTCGTTCACGGAACCGTTCCCGTTCCCGGCCCCGTGACCCGTGAGGGTCAGGAAAACGTCGTCGAGCGTCGGCCGACGGAGAGCGAACTCGAGCACTTTGACCGAGTTCGAATCGAGCTGCCGGAGCACCTCGACCAACACCCCGCTCCCGCCCGTAACGGGGGCGGTGAGAGTGCGGCTCTGCTCGTCCACGACCACTTCCCCAGTGGAGAAGGAATTGACGGTCTCCCGCGCTCGGCCCAGGTTGGCCTGCGACTCGATGACCAACTCGACTCGCTCGCCACCAATCTGATTCTTGAGCTCGTCGGCAGTTCCTTGGGCGATGGCCCGGCCATGGTCGATGACGACGATCTCATCAGCGAGGCGGTCGGCCTCCTCCAGGTACTGGGTCGTAAGCAGCAAGGTGGTGCCTGAGTCGACCATTTCCCGGATGACCTCCCACATCTCGGCTCGCCCCCGGGGGTCGAGACCGGTGGTGGGCTCGTCGAGGAACAGAACCTGCGGATCCGCGACCAGTGCGCCGGCCAGGTCGAGACGACGGCGCATTCCGCCCGAATAGGTCTTGACGGGACGATCGGCGGCCTCATTGAGATCGAACCGCTCCAGCAACTCCCGCGCTCGGGAGCGAGCTTTGGCCCGCCCCAGGCGATAAAGCCTTCCGAACAGGTCGAGATTCTCAAACCCGGTCAAGTGTTCGTCGACCGCGGCATATTGACCCGACAGCCCAATGCGGGCGCGCACCTCATTGGGTTGGGTGGCGACGTCGAGTCCGGCAACGGTGGCCGTGCCGGCATCTGCCTCGAGAAGGGTCGTCAGGATCCTCACCGCCGTGGTTTTCCCGGCTCCGTTGGGACCGAGCAATCCGAGAACGTTTCCCTCCGGGACAGAAAGATCGAGACCGTCGAGGGCCTTGACCTCCTTGTAATGCTTGACGAGCCCTTCGGCTCGGATGACTTCCTTCATCTCTCTCCTTCCTAACCATCGTGACTGCTATCTGACATCGTTAATGATGTCGGTAAGCTGTCACGCTGTCAAATCAACTGGAATCAAGGCTATCTGCTATTCATGACAGTTTTTGACCGGAATACATAGAATTGTTTCCTCATGGCTGATACCACGGCCCGGTTGTTACGCCTGCTCTCACTCCTCCAGACCAGGCGGACGTGGTCCGGTCATGAGCTCCTCGACCGTCTCGCGGTGTCCGAGCGAACCCTTCGTCGGGACGTGGATCGTCTCCGTGAGCTGGGCTACCCGGTGGCCGCTACCCCTGGGCCATTTGGTGGATACCAGTTGGGAGCAGGCACCGACATCCCCCCGCTTCTCCTCGACGACGACGAAGCCGTGGCGATCGCGATGGGGCTCTTGACGGCTGCCGGGGGAACCATAACTGGTATCGAAGAGACCTCTTTGCGGGCTCTCTCCAAGTTGGAGAACGTTCTTCCCCCGCGCATCCGACGCCGGATCAACATGCTCCAGTCAGCCGTGGTGCCGATGATTCGCGCCTGGGTCAAAGTTGATGCCGAGATCTTGACCACAGTTGCCCAGGCCTGCCGCGATCACGAGCGGCTGCGTTTCGAGTACACGAGCCGGCAGGGAGAGGACTCCGAACGACACGTCGAGCCCCATCAGCTCGTTTCCCTGCGCCAACGCTGGTACCTCGTCGCCTTTGATCGCGAACGTGACGACTGGCGCACCTTTCGCCTCGATCGCATCAAGGCACCTCGTGCCACCAAGTTCGATTTCAAGCCCCGGGCCATCCCCGGTGGTGACGCGGCGAGTTATGTCACCGAGTCGTTGCGTTCGATCCCGACCCGCTACCGGGTACTGGCCACCATCGCAGTCCCGGCGAGCGAGGTCGCCAATAAGTTACGAGATGCAACTGTTGAGGCGATCGACGACGACCGCTGTCTGATTCGTCTCGATGGCGATCATCTGGAATGGCTCGCCTTCCAAATCACGTGGCTAGGCGTCGATTTTGTGATTCACGAGCCGGAAGAGTTGGTCGACTACATGGGAGATCTTTCGGGAAGGCTCGCTCGATCGCTGAGCGCAGAAGGACGCGCTGACGCCAAGATGGTCGAGGCATGAAGAAGTCTCTGGCCAACCTCGCGTCGGGCAACATCCGGATCGGGACGTGCTCTTGGACCGATCCGACTCTGACCAAAACCGATGCCTTCTACCCGAGCGAAAAGATGACGGCAGAGGAGCGGCTCGGCTTCTACGCCGAGAATTTCCCCATCGTTGAAGTGGACGCTACGTACTACGCCCCGCCGGTTGAAAAGACGGCTGGCCTGTGGGTGGAGCGGACTCCGCCAAACTTCACGTTCGATATCAAGGCGTTCCGCCTCCTGACCCAACATCCCACACCGCCCTCAGCTTTGTGGAAGGATTTCCGCGCTGAGCTTCCCGGTGAACTGGCGGAGAAACGCAATATCTACATGCGGGACCTTCCTCGTCCCCTCCAGGCAGAAGCCGTCAAGCGTTTTCGCGACGCTCTCATACCGCTGCACTCGGCCGGAAAGCTGGGAGTGGTGCTCTTTCAGATGCCGCCTTTCGTCTATCCGACCCGGGGCAGTTTCGGTTACCTGAAATGGGCTGGCGAACACCTCGCGGAGTTTCAAATTGCGGTCGAGTTTCGTAACGGTCGCTGGCTCGATGAAGAGAACCGCCAGGACACCCTCGATTTCCTCGAGCGTCACAGCCTGGCCTATGTCTGCGTCGATGAACCGCAGGGCTTCAAGAGCTCGGTTCCACCGGTGACGGCTGCAACTGCCCGGGTGGCCGAGATCCGCTTTCACGGTCGTAACGAGGAAAACTGGGAGAAGAAGGGAATCACCGCCGCCGAGCGTTTTCGCTATGACTACTCGCGGGACGAACTCAAGGAATGGGTGCCACGGGTGCGAGAGCTGGCCGATCAGGCTGAATCGGTCTCGGTCTTGATGAACAATTGCTACGCCGACCTCGGGGTCAAGTCGGCCTATCTCATGGCTGATCTCCTTTACGGCGGCTAGCGCCGAGGAACGATGGCGGCGTTTTCCGCGCTAAGACCGCTCGGAAATGAGCGGTCTGGCTGATAAGAATCATTAAATGCGTTTCTTGAAGCGGTACTGGCAGCCCATCGCCGACGGCGAGGTGACCATGGCTTTTCGCCGCTGGAAGTCCCAACAGGTGATCGCCGGACGCCGCTATCGGACGGCGGCGGGGATCATCGAAATTGAGGCGGTAGGGACGATCGATGAGACCGAGGTCACAGACGACGAGGCTCGCAAAGCCGGACACACTGACGCGGCCTCGCTCCTGGCCGATCTCCCGGAGCGAGAAGGACTCCCGCTCTATCGGGTGCGGTTTCGCTTTGTCAACGAACCGGACCCGCGAACCTTGCTGGCCGAAAGCGACCAGCTGACTCCCGAGGACATTGCTCAAATCTCTCAGCGCCTGGCCCGACTCGATCGCGCCTCCTCGCATGGGCCTTGGACACGCCAGGTCCTGCGGACGATCGCCGCAAATCCAGGAAGGCGTGCTCCCGATCTCGCGGCCTGGTTGGGAAGAGAAACTCAGCCCTTCAAGACCGATGTCCGCAAGCTCAAGAGCATGGGGCTGACCCTCAGTCTCCGCGTGGGCTATCGCCTTTCGCCGCGGGGCGAGGCATATCTAGGACTGTCGGACGGCCTAGCGGGCTCGTCCAAATAGCGGTACTGACAGGCTGCACGGTTTTCCTCAGCACCTCGATCATGTCGGCGACCAGTTCATCGAAGTTCAGCGCCGATTGAAGGCGGTTGCTGAACGCGGCGGATTCCACTTGGGCGTCATAGCGCGCCCGGTTGAAACGGCGGTCAACCGCATCGCGCACCCTTCGGTAGAAGGGAGAGACCACAGCAACGACGGCGAGGGTCGAGGCTGCCACCGCGAGCGCCCCCGAGAGCGGGAACAGAAAACGCATCAGGCCGACGCCGGCAACATAGAGCAAGCCGACTGAGCTGGCGACCACGGAGTATGTCACTGTTCGCG
The DNA here is from genome assembly GCA_050742075.1 of Acidimicrobiia bacterium. Lineage (GTDB taxonomy): Bacteria > Actinomycetota > Acidimicrobiia > Spongiisociales > ZC4RG35 > JACCTH01. The sequence continues at coordinate 167 of JBOGEW010000289.1, read as the reverse complement.
AGACAACGCGTCCGAGGTCGTACAACCGATACTTCGTGATCGCCACCGCACAGGCAACCGGGATTAGATAGGAACCAAAAGCTGTCACCGCCAAGAGGAAGCCCACGAATCGCCCGGCGAAACCGGCCAACACCATCGCGATCGCAAGGACGGCGGGAATCGACCAG
>JBOGEW010000288.1:0-4205 GCA_050742075.1 Acidimicrobiia bacterium | reverse complement strand
GACCCAGGTCGGTCCATCTTTCGACGCTAGCGGAGCCGGCGGCGCTCCCACCAGCGGGCTCCTCCGACTCCTCCCGCGATCAGGCCGGCTAGGGGGAGGGTCAGGGCGATTCCGTTGAGCCCATCCTCATCGGCGATGCCGAATCGGGCCAGCAACCCGAGGCCGGCGCCGGCACAGATCACCGCCAGAACTGGACGCCAGGAAGCTGGATGGGGCCGGCGGTCGGTGTGAGGTCGCTCATAGCGGCCGCAGACCGCGATTAACGGAAGCGTCACCAGAATGAGGGCGAGAAACCACAACGGGCGGGTAAACCACCAGGCCGGTGTATCGACCGGTATGCCCAGCCCGGGTCCTCCGAGCACGGCGAGCAGACCGATGAGCCCCACCATGGCAGTCAGATGCCACAGATAGAGGGTCATGATCCGGCCGTTGACCAGGATTGTCGCGGCCCAGTTCTGCTCTCGAGAGAGGAAGCGTCGCGCTGGCTCCTCCATCGCCAGCAATAGCCCCGCTTGAAAGGCACCAAGTGCGACCAGCGTGACCTTGGGCGGCTGGCTGTTGGTCACGGCCGCGGTGTCAAGGCCCACCATCGCCACCGGATAAGGCCCGAACGCGACCAGCGCCGCGGTGGCGGCGAGCCCGGCCAGTGCCAAACCAATGCGCGCCGACGTGCGACCGATTTTTTCATCCGCCCAGGCATAGCCGAGGCTGTGAATCGTCCCCCACACAAACAGATAGTTCAGGTAGCCGACGTAGTTCAGACCCAGGGTCAAGCTGACGAGATCGATCAGCCCGGCAATGGCGGCGGTGAAGGCGATCGAAGACCAACCCCATTTTTCCCAGGCTGCCAGTGTGATGGGCGCCAAGGCAACGATCGCGACGTACGTGGCGAGGAACCACACAGGGACCAGAGCTGCCTGTGATCCCAGCCGTACCAATTCGACATCGATCCCCCGATCGAGGAGCACCGCCGCCCCAAACGACCAGACGATGAGAAGCGGTACCACCGGCAGGAGCAGGCGGCGCAACCGGGCGCGCAACCAAGCGCCGTAGGGCTCGTGTCGACGCCGGGCGGCCCTAAGACCGGCGGCATTGGCGTAACCGCCGACCAGAAAGAAGATCGGCATCACTTGCAGAAGCCACGTCAGATAGTGGACCTGCTGGTTCTCGGTGAGGAGATTGAACACTTCGAGGTGTCCATTGCCGAAATAGGCACCGGCCATCAGCCAATGCCCGAAGACCACCACCATGATCGAGGCGGCGCGGAGGAAGTCGACATAGCGGTTGCGGTGTTCGGGGGTCTGACGGGCCATCTCCCTGGTTCTGGTCCACGCGGTCATAACGAGAATGATCGGCGCGTCCAGATTCGGTGTCGAGTAGGGAACCCCCTGATTTCGATGCTCACCAGCTGGCGGTGTAGAAGCCATGCCCGAGAACGCCCAACCTGGCCCAGGTGTCATGCCAGCGCACGACGCCTTCCCCGTCGACATAGATGAGAAAGGTGCCCGTCGGATCGAACCCGCCGAGGGTTGAGCCCGCTTCAACCGGAAAGTCTCTTATGCGTTGACCGTCTGGTTTGAAGACGACACCTGTCGCCGGGTCGTTCTCAAAGTTGTCATCATCCCGAGTCAGTACGAAGGTGATCAGGTTTCCCTCGGCCGACATTGCCAGACCCGACGAATAGGACTCGGGTGGCCACCAGGCGAGCGCGAATGGGTCCGACGTGTTGGCTTCGATGTCGATGGTCCGAAGCGTCATCCCATCGTTGTCCGGTAAGACGTCGTCCTCGAAGACATAGAGTCGCGCGAGGTCCCAACTCCATGCAGGCGGGCCGCTGGCGAGAAAATCCTCGGAGGCGATCCAGATGAGCGGATCTTCGGGCGAGGCGATAGTCAGGTAGTAACTCGAACCCGCCACGAAAGGTGCGCCCGGTGCCGGCGCCGCTGCCCAGGCCTGCAGGCCCCCGCGATCAGGTTCCCCTTTTTCTGGAGTGACGGGCTCAGCATCCTGGAGGAGCCAAAACATATGGCCCGACGCCGGTTCGCAGCATTCACTCACCAGGAATGCCGATCCATCAGCGAGCCTCCAAACCTGGTCAACAGCGTTAACGCATGCCGCGCACTCGGCGTTGGCCACGTCGGCGGCGGTCGCGATCTGGGCAATTGGTCTGACCATCTCACCGTTCTGGGTGCCGACCTCGACGGCGGCATGATCGCGGGTGACGCCGAGAAAGGTGGCGGGTCGGCCGTCCAACAGGGAGGGAATCGGATCGATCCGCGTCCCCCGCAGCTGGTCAACCAGCGAGGGAGTCGTCGTTGTCGTCGGACGAGCGAGGCTGGTCGTCGTGTCGGCCACTTCGCGCTGGAGGCTGGCAGTGGTCGACGTTGCGGGCGGTGTGGTTTCTAACTGGGCGGTGCTACATCCCAGCAGCAGCGCGGCCAACGCAAATGATGTCCTAGTCAGACGCCCGATGAAGGAAAGCTGCCATCTGTTCCCGGAGCACCAGGCCACCCGGACAGTATGACAATGGGGCGAGCGAGCACCCAGTCGTAATTCCGGCCTCATGAATGGCGGCGATGTCGGCCGCGTGGGTTCCACCGACATCGGCGAAGGGATTGGTAGCCCCGGTCGGGAGGTCGAAGGCTCGTACCAGGAAACTGGCCATCTGCTCTCGGGTCACCGACAGCTCGGGACAGTACGACCCGGCTGTGCAACCGGTGGTGACGCCGGCCGCCGCCAGGCTGTTGATGTCGGCCTGGTGCGAACTAGTGCTGTCGTCGCCAAAGAAGTCTTGACTGGCGGCCGGGAGGTCCAGCGCGCGCACCAGGAAGGTTGCCATCTGTGCCCTTGTGACCGGCAAGCGGGGGCAGAACCAATCGTTGAACGGCGGGTTGCAGCCGATGGTGATCCCTTCGGCAGCTGCCCACTCGATGTCGGGAGCGAATGGATTCTGATCGTCATCACCGAAGCGACCGACGAAGTTGTAGGCGGGAGGATCCTCACACTCGAAGTCGGGAGCACGGAACCAACCGTCGATGTCGGAGTAGATCTGCTGGTTGCCAAGGGCGATCGCTACCGCTCCCGAGGAGTTCAGTCGATAGAGATCGCCGTTCCCGTCACCGTCGAAGTCGGAAACCCGAAAGATGTCCTCCGATCCCACCGAAAGCGGAACCGAGATCGATTCCGCCACGGAGCCATAGTTGGAGGACGCCAGCAGTACGTGCAGGGTTCCGTCTTGAGCCAGCCGGTAGAGGTCTGGTATTCCATCGAGATCGCGTTCTCCGATCATCACCTGCCCACCGCCGGCAGGAAGACCCGTCGATAGCAATAGCGCTCCATAACCGGAGCCGGCGTCCCAGATTTCCAGTTCGGAGCCGCTGATTTTATAGAGGTCGGCCCTTCCGTCGGAGTTGTAGTCGGCCAGGAGGAGGGTGGCCGAGGCGTCGGCGGCGGCACCGGTGCTGACGGTGCGCACGTCCTGGTAGAAGCCTTTCGCCTGGAAGATCCGCAACTCCACTCGACCCCCGGAGCTGGCCGCGAAAGCGATATCGGGGCGTCCGCCAAATGCGGTGTTGCCGAAGATGGCTTGCTGGCCGACGGGAGCTCCCGGAAGCTGGAAACGCGAGAAGCCACACATTCCGAAGTCAGCCCAGGAGCCGGTGATCTCGAGCGTCGGTCCCGCCACTGGGTGCTGGCGAATTCGAACCACGTCGACGGCGCCGTCGCCAGTCAGGTCGGCGAGAGCATCGATCGCTCCGCTTTGGCGGGAGCCGAGGGCGGAGCTGGGGACCGCCACTGTCTCCGCAAACGAAGCGCGGGAGGCAAGCGACGGATAGGGGGCAGGGACCGGTCCATACCCGGGGGTGGCAGCCGGGCCCATCCAGGAGTAATGCATGGCGTCTTTGTTGCCGACCCAGTCGCCGCCCCAGCAGAAGCCGGCCTGGCGCCAAGCGTTGACGTACCACTCCGGCATGTCGGTGATGAGGCTGGAGGCAGTGGGGTTGGAGCGAGAGTTGATGTCGACCGCGGCCCCGAAAGCGTGGTAGCTGATCGAACGGGTCCCGGTGACGGTGCGTGCCGTGAACCCGAAGGTCTCGCCGGAACGGGTCCCATAGGTGTTGCCGGCGGCGGCAAGGTTGGAGGCCACCCGGTTGAAGGCGGCCAATGCCCGGCTGTGGACCCTGACCGTCAAACCGCCCCCGAAC
>JBOGEW010000287.1:0-4744 GCA_050742075.1 Acidimicrobiia bacterium | reverse complement strand
TCTCCGGCTCGTGCCCGGAAGGCCGTGCCGAAGGAGGTTCAAGATTTGTCCCAGCCCGTCGTGACCGTGTCGACTTTCCCGCCAACCCGATGCGGTATCGCGCGGTTCTCCGCATCGCTCTTGGGCGCTCTCGACTCCAGGGGTCAGCCGATGGCAGTCGCGCGCCTCGTCGGGCCCCGCGACACTCCTTCGTCGGATCATCGAGTCGTAATCGAGTTCGATCCCTCCTCCGTCATCGGCCTCGAACGGGCTCGCAAGATCCTCAGTCGCTACCCGGCAGTGGTCGTCCAGCATGAGTTCGGGATCTACGGACCCAACGATGGAGAGACCGTTGTCGACTTGGTACGGGGCCTCGACACCCGGGTGATGACGGTGCTCCACACGGTCCCGTTTCGTCCCGGACCGAACCAACGCCGGATCTTGGAAGAGCTCGCGAAACACTCCGATCTAATTTCCGTCCCCTCTCATTCAGCCCGGCTCGCCCTCGAGGACCTCTATGGCATCGACGCCTCCTCTGTTGCCGTGCTCCCCCATGGTTCGGCGTGGACGCCGGCTGACCCCCGGTCGGGGATTCGTCGGCGTCTTCTCACCTGGGGGCTCCTCGGCCCGGGAAAGGGAATCGAACGGGCACTGGCCGCCATCGCCCCTCTCGGACTCCTGTCGCCCCCACCTCGATACCGCATCGTCGGCCAGATACACCCCAACATTTTGCGACGGCAGGGTCCTGCTTATCGGAACTCGCTCGCCCGACTAGCCGAGGAACTCTCAGTCTCCGAAATGGTTCGATTCGACGATTCCTATCAGTCCGAGGACTCGCTTTACCGAACAGTGACCGAGGCAGATGTAATAGTGATCCCGTATGACAATGATGAGCAGGTGTGCTCCGGCGTCCTGACCGAAGCTATCACCGCCGGTCGCCCGGTGGTGGCGACGAATTTCCCGCATGCTCGGGAGTTATTGGGTTCGGGAGCCGGTCTTATCGTCGATCACGAGGACATCGAGGGAATGACCGCGGCGATCACGCAACTGCTGACCGACGATTTCGCCTACCGGCGGGCGGTGGAGGAAGCACGGTCAGTGGCCCGCCGACTCTCTTGGTCGACCATCGCCCGCCGACATATCGAATACTTCGATCGCCTCGCCGAATCGGTCGCTGTCGGCTAGGCCCGATTTCCTGCCGGGGGGGATCTTGGTAGAGGTGGTCCCCACCGGAATTCGTCTGAACCCCGATCCATCCCGGGTCATCGCCAAGCTATTCCTGGCACATTCGGGGGGCTTGCCAGACAGCCGTGATCATCTCCGTCAGATCGCCTCCCGGGTCATTGGAATCGGCCCTGAGCGCGTGGAGGAGATGCTCGAAGGGTTGCGCAAAGGATTTCACAATCGCCATCGAGACATCGAGGCGGTCTGGAAGTCGAATCTGGCCTTCGTGGCCGAAGGCCTGGTACCCGATCTGGTCGATATTTCCGACCCATCGCTCCAGCTGCTTCTGGGGGCGACCTTCACCCAGGAGTACGCCATTGAAGGGGCCGCCCTCACGAATCCGTCGATCGTTTCGACTGGCGGGTCGGAGTTCCTCCTCAGCCTACGGGCCATCGGAGAAGGACACATTTCTTCGATCGAGTTCCGTAGCGGTCGTTTGTTGGCAGACGGGGAGCTGGAAATTGATCCGCCCAGTCCCTTTGCCGCCGCAGGTATGCGCTCGGAAATCCTCCACGATCGCGACCGCTTTGCGGCCAAGCTGGCTCAGATGGACGCCGAAGACGACATCGCCGACGAGGTTCTTGGTCTTCTTCCCAACCGCTTCGACGCCAGCGCGCTTGGCGAGGCTCTTGCCCGTGTCACATCGAAGGATTGGGTACATCCGATGCGAGCTGAAACCACGGTGCATGTTTTCCGCTGGCTAGCGAGTTCCAACTACGAGCTGGTTTTCGAGGATCAGCCTCTTTCCGAGCGAGTTCTTTTCCCGGCGGGACCTTCAGACTCGGGAGGCATGGAGGATGCTCGCTTCGTCCGCTTCGTCGACGACGATGGCACCGTCTCTTATTTCGCCACCTATACGGCCTTCGACGGAATTCGCATTCTCCCGCAGCTGATCTCGACATCGGACTTTGTACGCTTCACGGTCTCGAGCCTGCATGGCTCGTGTGCCCAGAACAAAGGCATGGCGCTCTTTCCGCGCCGGCTCGATGGCCGCTATGTGGCGCTGTCCCGACACGATCAGACCAACCTCCATGTGTTGTGGGCTGACGACGTTTGGAATTGGAACGAAGCCGAGCGTCTCGCCGGGCCTCGCTCCTCCTGGGAAGCGATTCAGATCGGAAACTGCGGTTCGCCGATTGAGACCGAGGCTGGGTGGCTGGTGATCACCCACGGGGTAGGACCAATGCGGACCTACCGTCTTGGCGCCCTGCTCCTCGACCTTGATGAACCCACCCGCATCGTTGGAAGGCTGGACGAGCCCCTCCTGAGCCCGGACTGGTCCGATCGGGACGGCTATGTCCCCAATGTCGTCTACTCATGCGGCGCCATGCTGGGCGGGAGCGATCTCATCCTCCCCTACGGCATCGCCGACCGAGAAGTCGGGATAGGGACGGTTGACCTCGACTCTCTCCTCAGTGCATTGGCATGAGAAGGGTCGGTCTTCTCTGAGCTAAGCGACGGTCGCTCTGTGGGCTCGCCAGGTCGAGGAGAGCGGCGCCAGCTCGTCAGGGCTAAGACCGCCCCAGACCCCAATTGAAACCGAATTGCTGATGGCGTAGACCAAGCAGTCGTCCACCACCATGCAGCCTCGGCAGACGGCTTGAGCGGCTCCTACCGCGTACTCGGTCATGTCGGAGGACATGAACATTTCCGATGGCATGCCCCGACACGCGGCATGAGATCGCCATTCGGGGACCGTACGACTACCAAGCTCCAAAACCCCGCTCCCTCCTGATGACACCCCAGTTACCCCTGCGAACCAAGATGCCAAACCGAATTTCAGCTCGGTCAGGCGGTCTACGCCTCGACTTGCTCGCCCTGGGCGACCGCCGCAAGTCGGGGAAGGTAATGATTCCAACCCTCGGCATGGATAGGCACCTCTTTTTCCGGCAAGCCGCGGTGGGTGAGGGTCACCATTGTCCCTGAGCCATCAGGCACGAGCTCGATCTCAACGATCGAGGATCCCGGTGGCAAGTCGGGATGATCTAGCCATCCCCACGTGAAGACGACTTTGGCGTCGGGAATCAGCTCGACAAACTCACCGCGGGCGTTGGCGCCGTCGGGCATTGAGAGGGAGAAGATCCCGCCCGCCCTTGGGTCAAGGGTCGCCCTAGCTCCTTGCCAGCGGATCCATTTATCGGCTTCGGTTAGATAGGCGTAGACCGAGGCAGGCGATGCGGCGATGCGGCGCTCGACAACAATGGGCTCGCTCATTGGCCCTCGGCGTCGGATTCGACGGCGGCGACCAGACGGTCGAGGGCCCGGGCCCACATGTTTTCCAGCACCTCCCGGAAGGGCCCGAGGCGGTCCTTGTCGGCTCGGTACCAACGCTTGTTTCCGTCCGCTCGGACGTTTACGAACCCGGCCTCGCGCAAGACCGCGAGATGTTGAGATACCGCCCCAAAGGTGACTTCGAAGCGATCGGCAATCTCACCTGCTGACATTTCTTGATCCCACACCAGAGAGAGGATCTCCCGCCGGCGTGGTTCGGCGATTACCTGTAGCGAGTCCATAGCCCGGGGAGCCATTTTAGTCCCGGGTGAAATTGCTGGGTGGAGTGAGTTATAGTCTCGACTGAAATAGTGAGGAAGGAAATGGGCGCTTACAGCATCAGGGCACAGTTCGAGGCGAATTGCTCGCCGGCCGATGTCAAGAAATGGCTTGACAATCCGCCCGGCATCGCTGGATGGTGGTCGGACAGGGTGGAGGGCAAGGCCGGTAGAGAGGGCGACGAGTTCCATGTCAGGTTTCCCTCGACTCCCGTCGTCTTCGATCTGGTTGTGACCGATCTGTCAGACGAGGCGATCGAGTGGGCAGTCCCCGAGAGCCCACCATGGTGGAAGGGTACGAGCATCCGCTTCGACCTCGCCGCCGAAGGGGAGTAGTCAAAGCTCTTGTTCACCCACCGCGGATTCGATCCCATGGATCCAATCATCGAAGTGATCACCCCCGCCTGGGTGCGCTTCCTCGACAACCTCGTAGAAGTGGCAGAGTCGGATAGAGCAAATCCAGCCGTGGTCAACTAGTGCTTGCGCCCCTTCCCTAGTCGGAGTCTGTGTGCCGTTTGCGCTGTTGCACGGCGTCTACAACCCTGGGTTTGAGAAGTCTCAGCCCGTCTGGATTGACGGTTAAATCCTTACCTAGTGGCGCCCAATCGAAACGAAACCGCTCGACGGATCTTCCGTCCGATCGGTTCGTCCTATGAGCGCTGGGCGCGGGTGCTTAGCCTCGGTCAAGATGCCCGCTGGCGCCGTACCATGGTGGAAGGACTGCAGCTCCGGTCCAGAGCCTCAATGCTCGATGTTGCTTCCGGCACCGGGTCTATAACTCGACTATCGCAAGCCCGCGGCCATCGCGTAACCGCCGTGGATCTAACCCCAGAGATGATTCGCCACCATCCGGGACCGCTGCGGGTCCTAGCCCGCGGCGAATGCCTCCCTTTTAGTGACGGGACGTTTGACGCGCTTACCTTCGGCTACCTGCTTCGCTACGTCGATGATCCCGTGGCATGCGTCGCTGAGTTGGCTCGGGTGGTGAAGGC
>JBOGEW010000286.1:0-14747 GCA_050742075.1 Acidimicrobiia bacterium | reverse complement strand
GCTCTGGGCAATGCCGGCCTTGAGCAAGGCTCGGCGGTTGAGGAGACCGGCACGGAAGAGCGGACGCGAGAACGCCAAGGTCGACGATCGGGCGATGATCGTCTTGTCGAGATCGAAGAAAGCAGCTGACCCTGCCATAACTGGAATTTTACGGAAGCTTTCATTAATGCCACCTCGGCGATCGCTTGACAAGAGGTAGTTCGGACGAATTTCGGCCCATAGCTTCGACGGATCGTGGCGCGAATCCTTGGGGTTAGGACAGAGATCGACTCGGTCCTTTCAGTGCTGGCACCGATGGGCCTGGCTGCGGCGGCCGATGGCCCCTCGCTTCTGATCGACCTCGATCCCAGTGGTCCCTCGTATCCGAGCAGGAGGTCCCTCGCCGACCTGGTCGCTGATGGGCCCACCCGGGCCGAGTTGACTCCGGGTGCGGGAGGAATGGCTGTTCTTCGCAACGGCGGTGTGGAATGGGTCGAAGCCGCCGAAACCGTCGAGCGCCTCGCCGGTCCTTGGCCCTCCATCACCCTCAGGGTCGGACTTGGCGACTCCGGGCTTCCGTGGCCGGTGATTCCCGTGGTCCCGCTACTGCCCGGGTTTCTGACCGTGGCCGACGGCCGGCCGGCGGTGTGGCAAGCGTCCGAGGGCGGGCAGGTCGCCCCCGGGCCTGGACCGGTCCTGCCACCGCTGGCGCGAAGGGCGATCCAAGTGCTTTTGGAAGCTCGCTCGATTCCGCGTGGTCGCTGGATACGGGGGTGGCGCCAAGTTTGGGAGCTCCCGTGGCCGTGACAGAACACAGCCTGGCGTCCCGGCTCACCGGGGCACTCATCGATTCGGACGCTCCTTTCGAGCGGCACCAACTGCGACGGGCGGTTCGTCGGTTGGCGGCGATAGAGGCACCCCTCGCCAATGAAAGCCTGCTCGAAGAGGTAGTCGACGGTCTGATCGGGCTCGGCCCACTGGAGGTGTTACTCCGTGATCCCGAGGTGAGCGACGTACTGGTCAACGGGCCCGGCGAGGTCTTCATCGAACGTGAAGGTGCGCTCCTCCGGGTCGATCTCGGGTTCCCCGACGACGCCGCCGTGATTGCAGCCGTGGAAAGGGTGATCGCCCCGCTCGGCCTGAGACTCGATCGCGCTTCCCCTACGGTCGACGCCCGACTCGCCGACGGCAGCCGACTTCATGCTGTCATTCCGCCTGCCGCGGTTGATCATCCGGTGGTAGCCGTTCGCCGCTTTGTCCGCTCCATCGATTCTCTGGATGAGCTGCGCGCCCGGGCAACGATTACGCCCGAGCAGTGCGACCTGCTGCGGCTTCTCGTCATCGAGCATCGCAACCTGATCGTCAGTGGCGGGACCGGAACGGGCAAGACGACGCTTCTCAACCTGCTGGGGGCGGAGATCACCACCGGCGAGCGGATAGTGACCATCGAAGACGCCGCCGAGCTCGCGTTCCCCGGTCACGTGGTTCGTCTCGAGGCACGCCCTCCAAATTCGGAAGGTAAGGGTGCCATTCCCCTGCGGGCATTGCTGCGCTCGGCACTCCGTCTCCGTCCGGATCGCATCGTGGTAGGAGAAGTGCGAGGAGCTGAGGCTCTGGACATGATCGGTGCCCTCAACACCGGTCACGACGGATCGATGGCAACCGTTCATGCCAACAGCCCGGAGGAGGCGATGTGGCGCTTGGAGACCCTGGCGCTGTCGGGTGAGGATCGAGTCGGGGAGGAAGCTGTTCGCCGGCAGTTGTGGGCGGCCATCCACTGCGTCATCCAGCTCGAGCGCCGAATGGGCGCGCGGAGGCTCGTTTCGATCGCCGAGATCAAAAACGGACGGATCGAGGAGCTCAAATGTTGACCGGGGTGATCGTCGCTCTCGGTCTGTGGGGCCACCTCTCGGCGGTGGAAACCGTCATGCTGGCCCTGATCTGGTCGCGCCCCGAGGTGGCGGCGGGGCCGTTGGCGGTCGCGCTGGCTTTGGTTCTACGAGCCAAGCGCCGGTCGTCTCGGTCCGGCCTGGTGGCGGGGTGGCTGCGCGCCGCCGCCGGTGAACTTAGGGCAGGAAATTCATTGCGTTCCGCCATTGGGGGAGCTGTTACCGCATACCCCGATCTGGGGCTCGAGCGTGTTGGTCGGCTGGCGAGCGCAGGGCGTCCTCTCTCCGAGATGAGCCTCGCTCTCGCGGGGCACGACGGGATGGAGGCAGCGGCAGCGGTGGTCGCGGTGGCGGGTTCGACCGGCGGGTCGGTCGTGACGGTGCTGGAGACGCTGGCAGCCGAAGCAGCTGACGAAGCGACCCTGCAGAGCGAGAAGCGCTCCTTGACGGCCGCGGCCCGCTGGTCGATCGGGCTGGTCGGCGGGTTTCCGCTGGTGGTCCTGGCCACCCAAATCGTTCGTGGCGAGTTGGGGTCGATGCTGGCGGCCGGGCCGGTTCCGGCGACGATGGTGGTGATCGGGGTTTTTCTCCTGGCGCTCGGTCTATTGGTGGTGGGAATGCTCCTCAGGCGGGTCCGAACCCCATGAGGTCCTTCCTCGATCATGGGGTCAGCAAACGACCGGTGATGACCTCACTCGGGGCGGTGCTCCTGATTCAGTGGCCTTTCATGTTGGTTCTGGCAACGGCCGTTCTCGGCTTCGTTCATCTCTGGCATAGCGGTTCGTCCAGTCGGGATCGTCTCCGGGCCGCGCCCGCTCAGCAAGTGCTTCTGGCGCGGATTGTCCTTGTAGGGCTGACGGCCGGGTTGCCGCTGGCCTCGGCCCTTGAGCTCGGTCATGGTTTCGTGCATGGTGGGGTCGCCCTCGAGACGGCAGCGGTGATACGCCGGGCGAGGCGCCAGGGAATGGCGCTGGCCCTTTCAGAGTCTGGGCCTCTCACGCGGCCGATGCTTTCCCGGCTGGCCATGGCGGCCGCTTCCGGAGCGCCGGTCGCAGAGGCCGTTGCCGATTACCTCGTCGAGACGCGTCAACTTCGCCGCACCGCGGCGTTGGAGCGGGTTCGCCGCCTACCAGTGACTTTGATGATCCCGCTTGGTCTCTTGATCCTCCCCGGGTTCGTGGTGCTGTTCGTCGGGCCGATCGTTTTCCGCTCCTTCGGCAACCTCGTAGGCGCGTTGCCGTGAAAGTGCTTCCCCCCGCCCCGGCCGGTCGTCGGGAGCAAGTGAAAGGAGCCAGTCATGCTGGCAATCTGGCGGTGGTTGGGTACCGCCCGTCGCGACGAGCGCGGGCAGGGAACAGTCGAGTACTTCCTCGTCATCCTGGCGGCGACCGCGCTGGCGGTCATCCTCTTCAAGTGGGTGCAGTCGAGCGGTGGCACATCAATCATCAGCACGATCCTCGGAAAGGTCGTGGGATGGGTGGCCGGTCAGTTCTGAGCCAAGCACGCGGAGGCGTGGCGATGGAAATGGCGGTCACGATCCCGACCCTCATCCTGGTCCTCCTGGCGATCCTCGAAGTAGTTGTGGTGGCGCGGATCCAGCTTGAGCTGGTCGCAGCCGCCCGCGAAGGAGCGCGGGTAGCGGCGACAGCTCCGAGCCCAGAGGCGGCCGTGGATGCGGCCATCGCGGCCCTGTCACCGGAGCTTGGGCAGCGAGCGAACGTGTCGGTAGTGCGACCGGCCGTGGTGGGAAGGCAGGCCATCGTGACGCTGACTCTGCGACATCGCCTCACCACTCCAATCATGAAGTGGGCGACAGTCGATCTTCATGGCCGAGCCGTGATGAGAGTCGAGAAGTGATCTCGCCTCGGGAGCGAGGGTCGGCAACGATCCTGGCCCTCGCTCTCGTACTGGTCGTCATCGTCACAGGTCTTGCCTTGCTGGCCGCGGTGCAACTGGTGACGGCTCGAGCCCGGGCTATCACCGCCGCGGATGCAGCGGCACTCGCAGCTGCTCCCGCCACGTTTCCAGCCCTCGGGGAAGCCGCTCCGACACAGGTCGCCGCCGATTTCGCGGAGTCAAACGGCGCCCGCCTGCTTCGGTGTCGGTGCGCAATGGTGGAATCCTTCGACCCGCGCCAGGTTGAGGTTGAGGTCGTGGTTGCTACTCGAATCGCCATCGTGGGCGAAGTGGAGGTGCGTGCTGTCAGTCGAGCCGAGTACGTCCCGTAGCCGGACTCTCCCCCCGGGGGCTTTTGGCGCGCAGAACGCGGCCTATGAGCCGCGTTCTGCGCACCAAGACACATCAAAGAATGACGTCGAGGAGTTCGACCGCCCCGCTCTTGGATAGCGGCTCGTTCAGATTTCCGCATTTCGGCGACTGCACGCAGGAGGGACAGCCGGAAACGCAAACGCATTCGGCGATGGCGTCCCGGGTTGCTTGCCAGTGTTTGCGACGGCGCTCGTAGGCAATGGGGGCGATCCCCGCACCTCCGGGGTAGCCCTCGTGGATGAATATCGTCGCCGTCCCGGTATCGCGGTGCCAGTTGGTCGAGAGACCGCCCAGGTCCCAACGATCGCAGACGGCCATCAAGGGCAGCATGGCGATTCCCGCGTGCTCCGCCGCATGCAGCGATCCCAGCAAGTCAGCGCGTAGCCTCCCAAGAAGTGGGTCCGGGATCGTCAGCCACACCGCCGACGTCGTCATCCGGTAGGAGGGGAGGTCAATCGGCACCGTCTCGATCACCTCGCGGGTACGAAGCCTTCGTTTCTGATAGGAGACGACCTGGTTCTCGACGTCGACCATGCCCAGGTGGACATGGACACCGGCGGAGCCGATCTCACTCCGGGATTCCATTTCGACGATCCCAAGTTCGGTCTCAGTGCGAGTCTGGGTGTAGTAGTCGACCGAGGCAGCTCGCACGCGGACTTCCCGCAGCTGATGGTCGATGGCTTCGACGAGAAACGAGTCCCCTTGATGCAGATAGATGGCACCGGGATGGGCATCACGATTGACCCTCGCGTGGTCGAGAGTCCCGAGCAGCCGCCCGCCATCGTTGATGGTGTAGTGCGGGCCACCGCTCGCCCTCAGATCGATGGACGGGGCCGGCTTTTGTCGCAGCGCCCAGTGCAGTTTCCCATCCTTGAGCTTCAGGTGCTCGCTCTGAACGAGGCTATTGGCGACCTCCTCAGTGACGGGACCGAGAAATTGCCGATCGTCAAGCTCGAGCGGCTTTTCGTACGCCGCGCAAGCCATATGGGCGGCCGCCAGGAGCGGGTTGCTCGGATTGACCACGACCGCCTCCGAGGGCCGATCGAACAGTTCCTGAGGATGGCGCATCAGGTACTGGTCCAGCGCATCATCACCGGCGACCAGCACCACCAGCGAGCTTTGGCCACTGCGACCAGCCCTGCCTGCCTGCTGGCGAAATGCCGCCATCGTGCCCGGGAAGGTGGTGATCACGGCCGCATCGAGGCCGCCGACGTCAATCCCGAGCTCGAGGGCGTTGGTGGCGATGACCCCCGCCAGCTGTCCTCCGAAGAGCCGCGACTCAACCTGGCGCCGCTGGGAGGGGGTGTATCCCGCCCGATAGGGAGCGATCTCGGAAGCCAACTCGGGAGGAAGGCGGCCGGCCGCCCATTTGTACATGAGCTCGGTGCTCTTGCGACCCCTGGTGAAGGCGATCACCTTTCCGCCCTCTTTGACCAGGTCGGCGAAAAGGGAGGTGGCGTCACCCAAAGCCGAGCGTCGGAGCCCCAACTCGGGATCGATCAGTCCTGGATTCCAAAGGGCAAACATTCTCTCGCCGGCGGGCGAGTAGTCGCCTTCGATGACCTCGACGTCGAGCCCGGTTAGCTGCTCGGCGAGCTCGGCGGCGTTGCCGATCGTGGCCGAGGCGAGGACGATCGTGGGTGAGGCTCCATAATGCTCACAGATTCGGCGCAGCCGGCGAATGATGAAGGCCACGTGCGTTCCGAAGACCCCCCGCAGGTTATGAACCTCGTCGATGACGACATACGCCAGGCGGTGGAAGAAATCGGACCAGCCGTTATGGAAGGGGAGGATCCCGATATGGAGCATGTCGGGATTCGTCAGGACGATGTTCGTCCGGCGCCTGATCAGGGAGCGCTCCTCTTGGGGGGTGTCGCCGTCGTAGATGGCGGCGCTGGCCAGGGGAATTTTGAACGACCTCAGCGATCGTGCCTGATCCTGGGCCAGGGCCTTAGTGGGATAGACCAGGAGGGCAGTCGACTTGGGCTCGGCAATGATGCGTTCGAGGATCGGGATCTTAAAGGCGAGCGACTTGCCGCTAGCCGTCCCCACCGAGAGCATGGTGTGACGACCCGCCCGGATCGATTCGATCGCCCGGGTTTGATGGAGGTAAAGGCGATCGATCCCGCGTTCGGCCAACCTGGTCTGTAGCAGCGGATCTAGGTCAATTGAGCCGAAGCGGGCTTCACGGGCCGGGATCGTGCGGTGATGCGATAGCTCCTCTTCGTCATCCCAGCGCTTGACGACGACCGCCGGGTCCCAACCCATCGCGGCCTCAGCCTGCTGCCGTCACAGCCTCGGAACGCTTGATCCCGGCGACCTCGTACGCCTCGGCTTCGTCGAGAGTTTCCTTCTCCAACAGGGCCGCGGCGATGGCGTCGAGCTGCGGACGGTGCTCCTTGAGTACCGTTACGGCCCGCTGGTAGCACTCATCGACGATGCGCCGCACCTCTTCGTCCATCAGGTCCTGGGTGCGTTCACTCACCTCCGAGGCGAAGTACGGCTCGCGGTTCTCGTCGATCAAGGTAATGGGTCCGATCGCCTCCGACATCCCCCACTTTCCGACCATCGAACGGGCGATGCGGGTGACCTGGACGAGGTCGTTTTCGGCACCAGTGGTGATGGTTCCGAAGACGACGTCCTCGGCGGCGCGTCCGCCGAGAGCTCCGACGATGCGACCTTCGAGGTAGTTGCGGTCATAGGCGTAGCGATCAGCATCGGGAGATTGAAAGGTCACCCCGAGGGCGCGACCGCGGGGGATGATCGAGATCTTTCGGACCGGATCGGCGCCGGGCAGGAGCATGCCCAGGAGGGCGTGGCCGGCCTCGTGAAAGGCGGTCCGCTCCTTCTCGGCTTCGCTCATCATGATCTGGCGCTCGGTCCCGAGGACGATCTTCTCGAGGGCGTCGGCGAAGTCCGCCATCGTCACCTTCTCGTGGTTGCGTCTGGCCGCCATCAGAGCCGCCTCGTTGACCAGGTTGCGCAGATCGGCCCCCACCATGCCCGGAGTAGTTGAAGCAATGGAGCCGAGGTCGACATCGTCGGCCAGGGGGACGTTGCGGGTATGGACTTCGAGGATCATGAGCCGCCCGCGTTGGTCGGGGGGGCTCACTGCCACGTGCCGGTCGAAGCGGCCGGGTCGCAGCAGGGCAACATCGAGCACTTCGGGCCGGTTGGTGGCGGCGATGACGATCACTCCCTCCGAGCCGGTGAAGCCGTCCATCTCGGTAAGGATCTGGTTGAGGGTTTGCTCACGTTCGTCGTGCCCACCGAGGGAGACACCACCACCCCGGGTCCGGCCGATGGCATCAAGCTCGTCGATGAAGATGATCGCCGGGGCGACCTTCTTCGCCTCGTCGAAGAGGTCCCGAACCCGGCTGGCGCCGACTCCCACGACCATTTCGATGAACTCCGAGGCTGAGATCGAGAAGAAGGGCACGTCGGCCTCGCCGGCCACGGCCCGGGCGAGGAGAGTCTTGCCGGTGCCGGGAGGCCCGGAGAGAAGCACCCCCTTGGGGATGGCGCCGCCCAAACGGGTGTACTTGCCTGGATTCTTGAGAAAGTCGACGACCTCCAGGAGTTCGGCCTTGGCGTCGTCGATCCCGGCGACGTCATCGAAGGTGGTTCGCTGCGTCGAAGCTTCGAAGCGCTTGGCCCGGCTTCGGCCCAAGCCGCCGAGGCCGCCGAGAGCCGAACCGGCGCGCCGCCACATCGAGACGAACAGCCAGAGCAAGAGAAGGGTGGGTCCGAACCCGAACAGCAGCTGCTGCCAGATCGGACGCTGCTCGGGATCGACGGCCGAGATCTCGACGGCGTTGGCGCGCAACGTCTCGACCAGCGAGTCGTCGGCCCAACTCGGGCGCACGGTCGAGAAAGCCTCGGCGGTTTCGTCGGGGTTATCGGGGTTGGCCTGCGGCTCGCGGAAGAGCCCCTCGATACTGTCGCCCTGGGAGAAAACGGTTTCCACTTCCCCGTCTTCGACCGCATCGAGAAACTGGCTGTAGGAGAACTCGATCTCGGGCCGGGCGAAGAAGAGCGACGTGAGATACCAGTTGACCGCGAAGAGCACCAAGGCGATGATCAGCAGACGTCGGTTGGGAGGTCGGCGGAGGAGATTGGGCTGCTCTTCCGGAGGTGTTTCCGGCTTCTTCACCCCCTCGACTTTCCAGCCCGGCGGTTTCTTCTCGCTCTGCGGTGTGGATCGGCCGGTCATCTAGTGCGGGAATCGTACTGATCGCATCCTTCTAAGGAACCCGGTCTAAGTTTTCGGCATGATCTCCAACGGTCGCATCCTCGGGATGCTCGCCGAAATGGCGCGCCTCATCACGATCGACGAAGGCTCGTCCCAGGCCTTCAAGGTGCGGGCGTATGAGAACGCCATCCACGGCATCGAGGGCTATTCCGGGAACGTGGCCGAGTTGGACCAAAAGGCCATGTCGGGGATCAAAGGGGTGGGAGCATCGATTGCCGCTCGAATCGTCGAGTTCGTCGAAACCGGCTCGGTGAAAAAGCTCGACGAGTTGCGTGGCTTGTATCCGGTGGAGTTTCTGGAGTTGTTGAAGATCCCCGGCCTCGGCCCGAAGACGTTGAAGATGCTGCGAACCGAGCTCGGGATCGAAAATCTCGACCACCTCAAAGTTGCCCTGGAGCGGGAGGCGCTTCGTGGTCTGCCGGGAATGGGAAAGACCTCCGAAGAGAAGATCGCCCGCTCGATCGAGCGCCTCGGCCTCCACGGCAAGGATCGCCGCACCCCCATCGCCGAGGGCTGGCCGGTGGCGATCGCCCTGGCGGCGGAGTTGGCGTCCATCGGCGGCGTGACGGCCGCGGTCCCGGCGGGATCGCTTCGTCGGTTGGCCGAAACGATCGGCGACATTGACATCGTGGTCGCGGCGGAAGACGCCCAGCCAGTCATGGAAGCTGTCTCCGGTCACCCCTTGGCCGAGTCGGTGGTCGGCGCCGGGGAGAAGAAGACCTCAATCATCGCCCGATCGGGTATCCAAATCGACGTCCGGGTGGTGGCGCCCTCGCAGCTCGGTGCCGCCCTTCTCTACTTCACCGGTTCAAAAGCTCACAACATTTCTCTTCGACAGAGAGCAATCGAGCGGGGATGGCTGCTCAACGAGTACGGGCTCTTCGAGGACGAGACACTTGTCGCAGCCGAGACCGAGGAGTCGATCTATCACTCTCTCGACCTTCCGCTGCTACCTCCCTCGATTCGCGAGAACAGCGGCGAGATCGAAGCGGCCGCCAAAGGGACTCTGCCCCAGCTCGTGTCCCTCGGCGAGATCAAAGGAGACCTTCACTTCCACTCCGATCGCTCCGGTGATGGACGTTCGACTCTGGAGGAAATGGTGGCTGCCGCGGCCGCCCGCGGCTATCGCTACCTGGCAATCACCGAGCATGGCGAGGACCTGGCCATCAACGGGTCGAGCCGGGAGCAGATGCTCGCTCACCGCGATCGAATACGCGCTCTCAACGAGGCCTACTCCGAGATGACCTTGCTGTATGGATGCGAACTCAACATCGGTCCTACCGGTGACCTCGACTACGACCTCGACTTCCGATTGCTCTTCGATTGGTGCGTGGCCTCGGTCCACTCCTCATTCGATCTCCCGGCCGAGAAGCAAACCGCGCGTCTCTTGCGAGCAATGTCCGATCCCGCCGTCAACGTCATCGGCCATCTCACGGGGCGCTACATCGGACGGCGGCCGGGAATCGAGCTCAACCTCGACCCGGTGCTCGAGGGGCTCACAGTTTCGGGCGTGGCGCTGGAAGTGAACGGCGCCCTCGATCGATTGGATGCCTCCTCCGAAACCATTCGCCTGGCGGTGGGGGCGGGGGTGAGACTGGTGATCTCCACCGATTCCCATCACATCTCCGATCTGCGCCGTATGGAGTTCGGGGTGGCAAATGCTCAACGTGGCTGGGCAGCAACATCCGACGTGGCCAATACTCTCGACCCCCCGGCTTTCCTGGACTTCGTCCGGTCCCGCCGCTGACCATTCTTGCGTAGGATCGCGCCCCTAAACCCGGGGGTTTTTACGCAAGAATGAGATGGTTAATCGTCGCGCTCGTTTTTCTCCTCGCCTGTTCGCAGCAGGCGGTCGAAACGAGGACGACGTCTACCGCCACGCCATCTCCGACCGTCACGGCCGCGACGACCACAACTACCGAGCCCGCCTCGCGGCCGACTCGTTTGCGCGGAGGAGGTACGGCCTGGCGCCAGGCTGTCGCCAACGTCTATGGCCCGGCCTGTGGCGGCGACCGCGCACAAGCGCCCCCAGAAGTGGGCGGTTGGGCGATAGCCGAGGTCTGTCCCCAAGATGGCTTTGCCTCGAGCGCGATGATCGCCGGAACCACGGTGGCAGTCGCCGCCCTAGGGGACGACCTCATTTATGGCTTTGATCAGGGAGGCGGTTTTCAGATCGTTGCGGCCCGGGTGCCCTCCCTGGACGGCGCTTATTACGGCGCCCTGCCCAAGGCGATTGCGGTGATCGGCTCCGATGCCCGACCCGGCGAGGAGGCCAGGTCCTCGCGGGCGGACAGCATCCATGTCTTCACGCTCGACGGCCAGGGACGGGGGGCAATCGTCGGCGTCCCGCGCGATTCCTGGGTCGACTACTCGGGCGGGGGAAGAGGGAAGATCAACGGTTCGCTCTCTCGGGGCGGCCCCGACGTGTTCCTGCAGACTTTGGCCAATGTCACCGGCCTTAACTACGACGGCTATCTCCTCACCGGTTTTGAAGGCTTTCAGGAGTTGTGGGGAAACGTCCTCGGCGGGGCCAACATGGACCTGGCCAATGGGTTGGTCGATCGGTCCTCAGGGGCGAATTTCAGCGCCGGTTTTCAATATTTCAACGGACCGCAAGCTTTGTCCTTTGCCCGTGCCCGAAAAAACCTATCCGGCGGTGACCTCCAGCGCTCATTGAACGGTGGCGAGCTCCTGCGGGGCGCGCTCAGCGCCGCCCAACAGTTCGGCCCACTCTCCCTCCCATCGATGATGCAGCAGGGTTGGCCGTGGCTGGCCACCGATTTGACGGCGGGTGAGATCCTGGCGGTCGCCGCTCTCGGCATTGACACGCCCCTCCCGGCGATCACCAACGCCGTGGCCCCAGGCCGGATTGGAACCGCGGGGGCGGCTTCGGTGGTCTACCTGACTCCGGGGGCGGGAGAGATGTTCGGAGACCTGGCCGATGGCTCTCTCGGCCCGTGAGCGCGGTCGAGACCTGCTTCGTCACCGGGAGCAGCATTCCCGCCGTCTTGAAGGGCACCACGTCCGGCCAACTCGTCTCATCGGAATCGCTGGCAGAAATTGTCGCCCCGCTCTTTGGCTGGCGCACACCGCCCGTGGCCGTCTCGCCGGAAGACGGCGCTGTCACTCGCTTGGTCCGCTGGGATGGCAGGGATCGGCTCCTGGCCTTCAACGACACGTCGCATTTCGATCGTCGACCGGCAGCAGTAGCTGCAGCTCTGGCAGAGGGACTGGCGGTTGTGGCGTTGATTCGTCACGGCCGCACCGCCGCCAACCTGGCCGGGCGCTGGCAGGGAAACATGGACGACCCCCTCGATGACATAGGACAGAGACAGGCGAGCGCCCTCTTCAAGTGGTACGGGTCGGTGGAATCGATCTGGAGTTCGCCGCTCCGACGAGCGGCGGCCACGGCCGCGGCATTGCATGCCGCGCCGAGGCTCCACTCTGACCTCGTTGAGCTCCATTTCGGCAATTGGGAAGGCATGACCACCGAGGAAATCCGAGCCACAGGTCCCCTCTTCGATCAGGTCTTCGTGGACGGAACCGATCATCCCCGAGGCGACACCGGAGAGACGTGGGTCCTGCTCGAGCGTCGGATGAGGAAGGCCCTCGAAGAGATCGATCCCGCACCGGGAAAGATCACCGGAATCGTCACCCACGGCGCCGCCATCCGGGCAGTCATTACCTCTCTCACCGATAGCGGCTGGGCGGGGGCAAACGGTCTCGTGACGCCTCCGAATACCTCGGTGACCCATCTGGTCATGTCAAATCCTCCGGTAGTGGCCGACTATGGATTGGCGCCGCATCTGGAGAGACTTGACCCATGACCGAGGCGAAATACGACTCGCGTCGATATGCGTTGATCAACCGCTGGAATCCGCGCAACCTGGAGATCATTCGCGATTGGGTGAAACCGAAGCCCGGAGACCGGATTCTCGATGTCGGGTGCGGGCGCGGACACGTGGTGAACGCGCTGCGCGCAGTCGGCGTCGCCGCCGAGGGCATTGATCTCAACCCGAATGCAGCGGAGGTGGCGATCGTCCCTGGGGTGAGGACGATGTCGGCGACGTCGCTTGATTACGAAGACGGCTACTTCGACGCCGTCGTTTCCTTTCACGCCGTCGAGCACATTCCCGACGTTGGAGCGGCGATCGGCGAGATAGCTCGAGTGGTAAGGCCAGAAGGCAAGGTCTTGCTGATCTATCCCGCCGAACCCGTGCGGGGCCTTTTCGCCATCCCGACTGCCGTCATTCTCCACCGCAACCCGTTGAAGGCCCGACAGGTGCACATTCACAAGTTCAATCCCGCTCGGATCGAGAAACTGCTGGGGGCGGCTGGTCTCACCCCGGTCCGTTCGCAACGTCGCCTTTGGCCTTCGCCCGAGTACGCCACTCTTTCCGAGAAGCCCGCCAACCCAGGGTTGTAACCGTTGTACCACGACGGTTCCAGCCCGCAGAATGGAGCACCCCGGTCAACGCGTTGATAATCCTCGCCGGCGGGAGCGGTAGTCGCGCCGGCCGATCCGAAAACAAGGTCTACGCGCCCGTCAACGGCCGACCTGTGCTGTGGTATCCCCTGAACGCAGCCGCCAACTTCGGGGAAGCGGTGCGGGTCGTGCTCGTCATCCGCCCGCAGGATGAGCACCTGGCATCGGCCCTGGCGGCGGAGTTCCCTCACCTCCAGCCCCGGTTGGTCCACGGAGGCCAGACCCGCTCCGCGAGCGAGCGAGCCGGGATCGAGGCGGTGGTCGACGATGTCGCAGGCGAGGGGCTGGTCGGGATTCACGATGGCGCCCGACCATTCCTCACTGTTGGGCTCTGGCAGTCTTGTGCGGTTGCGGCCGCGGCCCGGGGAGGAGCGGTGCCTGTCCTCGAAGCAGGTTCGCTTTATCGCCTCGAGCAAGGCGCGTTTTCACCGTTACCGACTGCTTTCAAAGCCCAGACGCCGCAGGTTTTCAATGCCCAGGCTCTGTTGGCATCGTTTCGGAAGTCAGTCGAACCGGCGCCTGACACGGCCGAGACCGTAATGCGGCACGGCAGACTGGATATCGCCGCAGTCCCCGGCGATGGGAGAAACATCAAGGTGACATTCCCCGCCGATCTCGATCGGGCCTCCCAACTCGCCGAAGTGTGGCGGGCAGGACGGTGGCTATCCCCGGTCTGAAGGGGGATCTTGCGGTCGCCGTTGATAAAGCCACACCCAGAGGCCAACGTGAGCGGCGATCCCCACGCCCAAGACAACGGCAACAATCGGATAGCCGAGGATCAACGCCACCAGCGAGGCCACCACCGCTCCCGCCACCAGTGCCGTGCGGACCCCATTGAGCGGACCGAACATCAGGCTTTCTTCGTCGACTTCTTGGCGGTTTGGCGGGCCGCCTGTCTCTTGGCATTGCCAGCCGACTTGGCGCCGCGTTTCTTCTTGGTCGCCGTTGCCCTCTTGGCGGTGGCCTTGCGGGGCCGTCCGCCGTCTTCGGAGGCGAGGCGATCGCGCCTGGCCGCCAGCAGCTCCAGTGCCCTCGTCAACTCGATCCTCTCCTCGTCGTCTCCTGTCCGGAGGGAGGCGTTGACTTCACCATCCGTCACGTAAGGGCCGTATCGCCCACTACGCACGGAGACAGCTTTCCCCGCGGGCGTAACGCCGAGTTCTCTGCCCGCGGCGGCGGCCTGGCCCCCGCGCCCTCGGCGGGCTGGAGGCTGGCTAAAGAGTGCGAGCGCCTCTGCCAGATCCACGGTGAAAAGCTGAGATTCCGTCTGCAATGAACGACGCTCAGTCCCTCGACTCAGGTAGGGCCCGTAACGGCCATTCAGGGCGATTACCTCCTCGCCGGATTCGGGATCCTTGCCCACCACGCGGGGGAGGGTGAGGAGCTGCAACGCCTCATCGAGGGAGATGGAGTCGAGGCTCATCGTCTGAAACAGCGAGGCCGTCTTGGGCTTTTCCTTGCTTTCGCCCTCGCCCAGTTGAACGTAAGGGCCAAACCGCCCGCTCTTGGCGATAACCGTGAGGCCGCTTTCGGGGTCGGTGCCGAGGATTTTCTCGCCGGAGGGCTGCTCCTCGAGCAGCTCGATTGCCTTTTCGATGGTGAGTTCGTCTGGCGGCAGGTTGTCCGGGATCGATGCCCGGTCCTCGAGGCGTTGGACGTAGGGGCCGTAGCGACCGACCCGGACGACGATCTCCCTCTCCTGGGAGTCGGTACCAAGGGGTATGGAGTTGATCTCCCGAGCGTCGATGCTCTCCAGACGGTCGATCACCTGCTGGCGAAGTCCTTCCGGGCCGAGGTAGAAGCGCGAGAGCCAGGGGCGGGTTTCCTCCTCACCCTCGGCGATGCGGTCGAGATCATCCTCCATCCGGGCGGT
>JBOGEW010000285.1:0-6439 GCA_050742075.1 Acidimicrobiia bacterium | reverse complement strand
GGCAACAAGGTCTTGATGGTGTCTGGTTCGGACGGCCACGGCACCCCCATCACGGTGCGGGCCGACCAAGAGGGGGTCTCGCCGCAGGAGATCTTTGATCGCTATCACCCCGAGATCCTCGGCTATTGGGATTCGGTCGGAATCTCATTCGACCTTTTCACCTCGACCCTCACCGAGAACCACCGCCAGGTGACATGGGACATATTTCGCGCTCATCGAGCGAAGGGGACGATCACAGAAGGCGAGAGCCTCCAGTTCTACGACCCCGAGGCCGATCGTTTCCTCCCCGATCGATATGTCGAGGGCACCTGTCCCCATTGCGGCTACCCACAAGCGCGGGGGGATCAATGCGACAACTGCGGGCGCACTCTCGACCCCATAGATTTGCTCAATCCCCGCAGCCGCCTCTCCGGCGCCACCCCGATCCAACGGGCGACGAAGCACTGGTTTCTCCGCCTGGGAGCCTTCAGTGACGAGGTCAAGGCTTGGCTCGAGTCGAAAACCGAGTGGCGGCGTCACGTCAAGAATTGGGCACTGGGAATGATCGAAGAAGGCCTCCCTGATCGGGCGATCACCCGCGATCTCACCTGGGGCATACCGATCCCTCCCGAGGCCGACACGCTCGGTGAAGACAAGCGGATCTACGTCTGGTTCGAGGCCGTGATTGGCTATCTCTCTGCGGCCAAACAGTGGGCGAGCATCAAAGGCACGCCGGAAGCCTGGCGCGAGTGGTGGCAGAACCCCGATGCCAGGTCGTACTACTTCGTCGGCAAGGACAACATCCCCTTCCACGCTGTGATCTGGCCGGCGATGCTGCTCGGCTACGGCGAGCACAACCTTCCGACCGATGTTCCCGCTAACCAATACGTGACGTTCAAAGGGAACAAGGCCTCGAAGTCGATGGGGGTAGGTCGATCGATCGGTTGGTATGCCGACAAGCTCGAGCCCGACGCTCTCCGTTTCGCCATCGCTTCCGTTCTCCCTGAACAAAACGACACCGACCTCACGGACGACGAGATCATCCGTCGCATCAACGAGGAGCTCGTCGCCACTTGGGGCAACCTCGTCAATCGAGTGCTGACTCTTACCGGCCGCAACTTCGACCACCGCATTCCCGACCCGGGGCCGCTCTCTCCCATCGACGAAGAGGTCATATCCGTCGTCGACTCTGCCCTTACCGAGGTAGGACGCCAAATCGAGGGAGTCGAGCTTCGCGCCGGTCTAAGGACGGCGATGGAGGCAGCTACCGCGGTCAACGTCTACTTGAACGCGACCGAACCGTGGAAACTGGTCAAGACCGATCGCGCACGGGCTGCGACGGTTCTCTACACAGCTCTGGTGGCGATCTCAGGCTTGGGGGTCGCTTTTACTCCCTACCTTCCGTTCACCTCACCGCTACTCGGCGAAGTGCTGGGCACTGGACCGATCGAAACCTGGACCCGGCCGAAACTGACCCCCGGCGCCGAACTCGGCGAAATCGCCCCTCTATTCGCCAAGATTTCAGACGACATACTTACCGACGACGCATAACGTCAAGCATCATGCAAGCACCGACTGCACCGACCGACGAAGAAGTCATGGAACGGGTCCGACGCCCGCTCTTTATCCGCATCGCGGCCGTCGTGGCAGGAACCATCCTGGTCCTGGCCGGGATAATCGGCTTGCTCCTGCCAGTTGTTCCGGGGTGGCTGATGATCATTCCCGGTCTCGCAATCCTCGCCACCGAATTCGTTTGGGCCAGGCGCCTCCTGGACACGGCCAAGGCCAAGGCCTCCGACATTAAGGCGAAGGTCGCAAAGCCCGGGGCGAAGAAGCCCGGCGCCGCCGCCTAGCTATCGAATCCGAGGCCCAATCGGTCGAGGAGTCGCAGCCAGAGATTGCGTTTTCCAGTGCGATCTTCGTGCCGCAGTGACCAGCGGGTCGCCTGAATTCCAAGAAAGCGAAACGGCTCCGGCGGGAACGGCAGCGGTTTCTCTTTCACGAACTGAAGGCTGGTAGCGCGGCTGCGATTGCCGTCGAGAAGATCGAGCATCACTTCTCCCCCAAACCGAGCCGCCGCCACCCCCAGGCCGGTGTACCCCACGGCGTACGACACCCGCCCCGAAAGTGCCGTCCCCCAAAACACCGAGAAACGGTTACAGGTGTCGATCGCTCCTCCCCACACATGCGTGAACCTTGTTCCCTCGAGCTGAGGAAAGGTTTCGAAAAAGTGCTGGCTGAGAAGGGCGAAGGTCTCGGGGCGCTGCTCGAGTAGCGGGGTCACCTGTCCCCGCCAGTAGTAGATGGCATCGTACCCACCCCACAGAATTCGATTGTCTTCGGTCAAGCGGTAATAGTGGAACTGGTTCGCATGGTCGGATAAACCCTGGCGCCTTGACCATCCGATCTCAGCCTTCTGTGAGGGACTAAGTGGTTCGGTGACCATCGCATAGTCGTAGACGGGAACGATGTACTGGGAGATCCGACGGAGCAGCGGCTTGAAGGCATTCGTGGCCAGCGCCACCTTTTGGGCTCGTACACCGCCGAGCGGGGTTTTGACCTGGACGCCCGCACCATCCTTTTTGAGTGAGGTGGCCTTGGAATCCTCGTAAATCCGCACTCCATGAGTCTCAGCGGCAGCTTTGAGACCCCAGCCAAGCGAGCAGGGTCGACCAGGGCGGCACGCGCCTTGCGCCAGAGACCGCCGCGATACGTGGGCGAATAGACTTGGGCCCGCATTGCTTGTTGGTCGAGCAACTCCACATCCTGGCCGTTAGCCAATACGGATAGGGGTCGGCGTCGGCGATGGCGTCGAGATACATGCGATTCTTTCGAACCGGCGATCGTTCTGTGGGCCGGGAGGCGGTCCAGCCGTCTCCGAACCCTAGGTTCGGATTCGGGTCAGGCCGGGGGGTATACCCCGCTCGCCTTCGACTCCTCGGTTTGCCAAAAGATGTCCGCAATCTCGTCGATGGCGTCGATCAGCTTCTGCGCCACCTTGGCGTCGTTCGACTTTTTGGCGTCACCGGCCGCTTTGATCGCCATCCAGAACTTGTCGTGGAGGTCGGGAAACGCCTCCACATGATGGGGCTTGAAGAAGTCGCTCCACAACACCGAAAGGTGATGCTTCACCAGGTCCGCCCGCTGCTCCTTGATGATCACCGCCCGGTCCTTAAATACTTCGTCGTCGCTCGCCGCCAGCTTTTCACAGGCTTTGAGGACCGACATGGCCTCGATCTTTGCCTGAGCGGGGTCGTAGACGCCACACATGAGATCGCAGTGAGCGTGCGCCACCTTCGGTGTGGGAAACAGCCTGACCGATGTGAACAGACCCATAGGGAATCCTCCTTCTCCTCAGAACCGAGCCAGTTGTCCGGCCACAGTTGGGCGAACATACTCGATTCGCTCGTGCCGAGATTCGTCGTAGCCGATCGCTCAATGGGGCCAGCCCTGGTCGACGGCGACCGCCTCTGGTGCACTCGCCTCCGCGGCATCCCGCGCCGAGGGGCAATCGCCGTCTTTGTCCACCCTCTCATACCCGAGTTCTGGCTCATCAAACGAGTCATCGGTTTGCCTGGAGATCGCGTCGATCTCGACTTTGGCGAGGTATTGATCAACGGCCAGCCGGGACTCGACACCTGGGGTCAGGGGGTGACTTTTCCGGAGGGAAATTGGCTTGTCGCGCCCGGAGCCGTTTTCGTGCTCTCCGACAATCGAGAGGCCACGATCGACGACAGCCGGCACTTTGGCCCGGTGCCGTTACCTGGAATGCTGATCGCTACTCGCCGCAGCCGGCCCCGCCTAATACGGCGTCGATAACCGCATCGTCATCGATCCCCGTCGCCGTGCCCCAGAGGTAGGACGGGTCGGTCCCCGCTATCTCCCAATAGGGACCGAAGGCCGGATCGTCGCCGACCGTCACTGCCTCGCCATAGGCCAGTTTCAACTCGCCGATGGCGCTGCCGATGCCGATCTCCTTGTCGGTGCGGAGATCGAGGTATTCGCCCCCGCCGGCAGCCAACGATTGCCCGTAATGAAAGAAGTGGGGATCCGACGCCCAGGCGGTCTCACCATCCGTAAGGAATATTTGGAGGCTCGCCCAGCGGACGATCCGTGATTCGGTTCCCGGGCACGTCCCGAGAGCCGTCGTCCAATCGGTGTCGTCATCGGGGAGGCCGAGGGTGGCCGATAGCTGGGTGATGGCGGTTTCGGCGGCCGTGCCCAATCCCACCTCTCCGATTCCATCTCCCGCCAGGAACAGGGAGTCGAGCGGATCGGCCAGGGTCGAACCGGTGGTTCCGACGGTGGTAGTAGCGACGATGGGCGACGTTGTGACTGGCGGCGTGGATAGGGGCGAAACCGCAGTCGTTGCAGCAGCCACGGCGATCGTTGTCGTGGTATCAGGCTCCTCGTCTCGCAGGGCAAGGAGAATCGAAACCAGGACAGCCAGAACGCCGATCACCGACAACACAACGCCGAGACGCGGGGTCGGTTGTTGATGCCGGCCAGGCATCTCCGAACCTTAGGACCGAGCGGGATTACCTCGCGCATGGGTCCCTGATCCGTACTAGGTTTTCGTTTATGACCGAGTTTGTGGTCCGTATGGACAACAGGCCGGGGCGGCTCGCCAGCCTCGCTGAGGCTCTGGCTCAGGCCGGTGTCAACATCGAGGCTCTCACCGCTTTCGGGTTCGATGGTGAGGGCCTCATCAGGATCATCGTTGACGATGCCGATCGTGCTCGCCGCGCCCTCGAAAGCGCCGGAGTGATGGCAGACGAGTTTCAGGTGCTCAAGGCGGTGGTCCCCAATAGCCCCGGGGAGTTCGCCTCGATAGCCCGCAGCCTGGCCGACGCCAACATCAATATTGACGCTGTCTACACGCTCCACTCGACGTCTTCTGAGACCGAACTAGCCATCGTCGTTGACGAGCCCGACAGTGCCTTGCCGTATTTGCCGGTGCAAGGAAGCCTCAACCGCTGAGCTGCGAATAGTTGCCACTCGGTCTTAGGATCGAGCGGCGCATGCCTCGCTTCCACCTGTTTTTGCTGCTGATTTGTGTTGCCTGTTCGGGGTCTCCAGCGGAGACAACGACCCTGTCGACAGCCACGACAACCCCCCCGATCACTACGGAAGTGCCGACCACCACCGCAGCGATCACGACTACCACCGAACCGTTACCGACTTCACCCATCAACGGTCTGCCGGTCGAAGATGTCGAAGCTCTCGACCGGCGGGTGGTCGCGGTCAAGATCGACAATCACCCCAACGCTCGTCCCCAATCGGGTCTCGACCTCGCCGAAGCCGTGATCGAGGTCCCAGTCGAGGGTCTGACCCGCTTCATCGCCCTGTTTCACTCCACCGATGCCGAGTTCCTGGGTCCGGTCCGCTCCGGCCGCCCCAGCGACGGCCGACTCCTTAACCCCCTCAACGCCACCATGGCAATTTCCGGCGGTCAGGATTGGGTCATCTCTGGGCTCCGGGCCGAGGTGGAGGGGATCATTGGCGAGCAACGCCCGGCGATGTTTCGCATCGACGGCCGGCGTGCGCCTCATGATCTCTACACGAGCACCGAAGCGTTGCGCGAGATCGCCGATGAACGCGAGTACTCCAATGAACCCCCGGCTCAGTGGTACACCTTCGACGAGATGCCGAGGTCTGCCGAGCGCGCCTCGCAGGTGGTGATGAATTTCGGCAACAGCTTCCTCGTGACCTGGGACTACGACCCGGTGGCGCGAAAATATGCGCGCATACACGGAGGCAGTCCCTCCGAAGCGCTCGATCCCGAGGGCGAAAGCTATGAGGTAACCGCCGACTCGCTGGTCGTCATCATTGCCCGGAGATACACGGAGCAGGCCCCTGCCGGCCAGACCTCCGTACCAGCCATGGACACCGTTGGCACCGGCACGGCGTACGTCTTCTCTCAGGGCGGGGTATTGGAAGGAACCTGGGCTCGGGAGTCAAGCGAGGACCATCTCATCCTGAGTGATCTGAACGGCGACGAGATGGCCGTGCCGCCCGGATATCTCTGGATCTCGATCGTTCCCGAACAGAACGGAATCAGCTTTGAGTGAGAGCTGGTGGTCGCCGGCTGAATCGCTCGCCCGGCTCGAAGAGCACCAGCATCTTCTCAACGCTTGCACGCTGATCGATCATCGACCGCAACGTGAAGGAACTGGGCCGCTAACGGGCCTGGCGCTGGTCGTTAAAGACATCATCGATCAGGAAGGTCTTCCCACCACCTGCGGCTCCGGCTTTTTTCGTCGCATTCCTACTTCCGACGCCCCGGTCATTGATCGCCTACGCCAGGCCGGGGCGACCGTGGTTGGCCGCAGCGGGCTCCATGAATGGGCCTATGGGTTCTCTTCCGAAAACCCCTGGTTCGGGCCGATCCGCAATCCTTGGGACCTCCACAACTCGCCGGGGGGATCCTCGGGTGGCTCGGCCGTGGCGGTCGCCGCCG
>JBOGEW010000284.1:0-3582 GCA_050742075.1 Acidimicrobiia bacterium | reverse complement strand
TCGTGGGCCGAACTGGTCGAGCCGCGGTAATAGCGGTCGATGTACGGCCGCAGCTCGTCGCTAATCAGGTCTCGATAGCTCGAGGGGATGACCAGCGGGCTCCCGCCCAACAAGTCGCCCACCGCTTCTTCGACTTTGGGCCAGGCCATCGCCCCGAAGAGCCGAACCAGGACCGCGAACTCGAGTTTGGGGATCATCATCCCACCAGGCCCTTCCTCGGGATCGAGAGCCAGGGCCGAGGTCAATGCCCACATCAGTGAACCCCAACCCATCAGCTCACCCAGCTGAGCCTGAACCCCGCGGAAACCCTCGGTCCCATTGGCCTCCAGGGCGTGGGCGATCACCCCGCACATGAAATCGAGCTTGACGGCGAGCCTCGTGCCGGACTGGAGCGTGTACCGGTTCATGAAGCCGGAGGCGGCGTAGAAGCCTGTTGCCTTTTCCACGTCGCGATATACGAGAACGTTTTCCCACGGGATGAAGGCGTTGTCGAAGATGACCATGGCGTCGTTCTCGTCGAAGCGACTGGAGAGTGGATTGTCCCAAGGTGATTCGGCGGTGGCTTCGAACGAACGACGGGAGATGAGCTTCATCCCTGGTGTGTCCATCGGGGCGATGAACACAAGCGCGTAGTCGTCTGCCTTGCCCTTCTCGAGGGTGGTGGCGGTGTTTTGCGCCACGAAGGTGGCGTGAGTGAGGGCCGAGCCGGTGCCGAGCATCTTCGCTCCCCGAACCACGATTCCATCGTCGCGCTCGGAGACCGCATGGAGGTATACATCTTCCACCTCGTGCACCTCCCGGTTCCGATCGATCGGCGGGTTGATCAAGACGTGGTTGAGAAAGAGCGCCTGCTCCGCGTAGCGCCGATACCAGGCCTCGGCCGTCGAAGTGAACGGACTGTAGAAATCGGGAGCCGCCCCCAGGGTGGCCATGAAGGACGCCTTGTAATCAGGAGACCTACCCATAAAGCCATACGAGAGCCGGGCCCACGCCGCGATTGCGTCGCGGGCTGCCATGAGCTCTGCTGCCGAATAGCTCGGCATGAAGAATTTGTGAGTAACGATTCCCAGGCGGTCCTCCCCCAGGAGCAAGCTCGCCTGATCAGGATCATGGAGGGCGTCGTAAAGGCGTGCGATCGAACGAGCCGAGTTCCGGAATGCGGGATGTTCGGTCACGTCCTTCACCAGCTCGCCGTTCAGATAGACAGATCGACCGTCCCGCAGACTCTCGAGATACTCGTTCCCGGTGAGGAGCTTGATCGGGGACTTGTCTGTCATAGGTGTCTCTCCAGGCGTGGTATTGCCTCCCGCGTCGCGGCCCTTGGATCAATGGCGGAAGCATGACAGCTCACGAGCGTATGTACCCCGAAGCCTTCGACCCCCTCAATCAACTGGGGACAGCCAGGGGGGCCGGGGGGCGTCGATCCGGGCCAGTCCGGATGGGACCGGGCCGAAGCGTTGCTCATTGCGGTTTTGCCAGTCCCGCCACGCCTCCGTGATCTCCTCGGAGGTACGGGCAACGAAGTTCCACCACATCTTCAGCTCCTCGCCCAGAGGCAACCCGCCCAGAACCAGGATCCGACCGAACCTGCTTTGCGTCTCGAGCCGGAGGGTTTCGTAGCCGGGGGGAACCACGGCCAAGGACCCTGGCTCAGCGATGGCGTCATCAACCTTCACCGGTCGGTCGATAGGTATCACTGCATATTCGAAGCGGCTGTTCGCCTCGATTTCCAACGGTCCGCTGAGTTTCAGATCCATACCGACCACCGGGTGTTCGACCTTGGTCGGGGCGAGGATCCCGTTTAACTCACCGACCATCAAGCGCGCCCGGCCGTCCCCCAGGTCGATCTCGGGCAAATCCTCGTAGTGCTGAAAGGCAGAGCCCCCCTGCCGGGTCGACTCCGGCAGTGCCAGCCACATCTGCGCTCCCATGATCCCGCCCGTTTCGTCACTCGGACTGGGCTCAATTCCCTCCTCGGCGTGGGCAATTCCCCAGCCTGAGGTCATCAGATTCAGTTCTCCGGGGCGGATTGGCTGTTGGTTCCCGAGCGAATCGGAGTGCAACACGGTTCCGGCGAAGAGCCACGTCACGGTCGACAGACCGATATGGGGATGGGGCCCGACTTCCAGTGGAGGAGGTTGGTCGATGGTCTCCGGGTTCATCAAGTCGACGAAGCACCAAGGTCCGATGGTGCGTCGCCCTTTCGTCGGCAAAACGCGGAGGATCCCCACACCTCCCAGTTGGGTTCTTCGGCCCTCTTTTACGTCGATAGTGCTGACACCAAAGCCCTCGTTGGGAGGGCGGGTCGTCTCCTCCACTGGTCCACTCATTGCGACGAACCTAGTGGGAGAAATGTGTCAGCGGACTGAAGGAGGTTGCAGCTTTTAAGGCTGTCTCCCGGCCCAGGCGAGCACGCGCATGGCCCGAAGGGTGTTCCACCGGCTTGGCTTCCCGTCACCCTCGTCCATCTCAAAGTGGACCCGACCGGGATAGGTGTTCTCAAGAAGCCACCGTCCGTCCGGCTGGCGCTTTCCCTCGACGAGGTCGACTGCTTCGGCGGATCTCTCATCGGGTTCGACGCCGGCGCTTCGCAGATAGTCGAGTCCTCGCAGCACGTCGTAATGCCAGCGAGGTGGAAACGAGAACTGAAGCCAAGTCGGATCGATGAGTTCTCCGGTCGAGAGACGCCGCATTAGGCGTCGTTCGAGAAGGTACTCCTCGCCGATGTGGCGAACCTCGGCGACCTTCGACGATCCGCCGTTCGCTTTCTCATACTCGAGCAGGCCTTCGAGCACCGAGATGGTGGTGTCGAACGAGCCCCGGGTCGAGCCTCTCTCGGCCTCGCAGTTCCACCCACCATCCCCTAGCTGCTCCCCGACCAGGCGATCGACGATCCCCTCGACGTTCTCGCCAAAGTAGGACCCGATCGCCACCGCCATCCCGTTGATGCAGGGCTCCACTTCCCCGTCGAAGTAGTCCTGTCCCCCCTCCTCCCACTTGCTGTTTTCGCGGACGAGTGACACCGCTCGACGAGCTTCGTCACTGGCGGGATCGAGGCCCATGTCACGCAAGAGCAGCAGGGTGTAAGTCGTCGAGATCCACTTCGGGGAGTAGGTGCCAAGGGCGCTTCGCATCCACTCCAGGGCGGACCGGTACTTCTCGATGCCCTCGTCGTCGGTGGCCGGCCGGCCCTCCTCCCAGGCGGCGAGCTTGGCGGGATCGACCTCGAGGAACTCGGCCATCCCCTGCAGAGAAACGCCATGCAGGTCGCGAAGGAGCTTGCGGGTGGCGACATCGGGCAGCTTCCCTGGAGCCGCGCCATCGGGAACCACATTGGTCCCCCATTGCCCATTCGAGTCCTGCAGGGAAAGTAGCTTCGCTCCCCAGCCTTCGGTCGCTACCTTCGCCCGCTCGGCGGCCACAGCTCTGGCCGGCTCGTCGGTGAGATCGCGCATCACCTGCCAACGAACCGACGGATCCGAGTCGAGCAGCCACTCGAGCACGTTCATTGGTTCACCCACTTTGGAGATCTGGCTGGGCATCGCTCGCGTGCTCCGGTCAGGCGCGGGGTCTGTCCCAGCT
>JBOGEW010000283.1:0-2533 GCA_050742075.1 Acidimicrobiia bacterium | reverse complement strand
ACCTACAGACAGTCTGGGCGTGCAACGAACCGCAGATGACTGAACTCACCCTGCCGTTCCTCGGCCAGGATTCCTCCGAAAATCAATATCCGTTCGCTTCGCTGGCAGCGGCCGGGGTTCCACTCGCGATGGGTTCGGACTGGCCCGTATCGACCGCGAACGTCTTCAAGCAGATCGAGGTGGCGGTTACCCGCCGCCACCCCCTTCATCGCGATCGCGAGCCGCTTCACGCCGATCAGGCCCTGTCTCTCTCGCAGGCCCTAATCGCCTTTACCGCTGGCTCGGCCCGGGTCAACGGGATCGAGCAAGAGACCGGGACGATCGCGGTGGGAATGGTGGCCGACTTGGCGATAGCCGATCGCAACCCGTTCGCCGTGGCCCCGATCGGCGAAACCCGGGTTACGCATACCATCAAGGGCGGACGAGTGCTTTACCGGCAAGAATGATGCGATGACAACCACGGCCACCGGTATCAGCCTGGTCACCGAAATCCCTGGCCCCCTCAGCCGGGACATCCTGGCCCGTCGCGAGGCGGCGACGCCCCAGGGCAATGCCAAGCTGACGCCGATCGCGATCGCTTCGGCCCACGGGAGCCTGGTGCGCGACGTCGATGGCAACCAGTTGGTCGATCTCGCCGGAGGGATCGGCGTGCTGGCAGTTGGCCATACCCCCGACCAGGTGGTGGAAGCACTGCAACGGCAGGCTGGCGAACTCGTCCATATGTGCGCCATCGTCTCCACCTACGAATCCTTCGTGGCGGTAGCCGAAAGGCTCAATGCCATTGCCCCGGGTGATTTCCCCAAGAAGACAGTGTTGATGAGCACGGGAGCGGAGGCGGTCGAGACTGCGGTCCATATCGCCCGGAGCTATCAAAAGCGCCAGGGAGTGGTCGTCTTCGATGGCGCTTATCACGGCCGCACGAATCTCACGATGTCGATGACCTCGAAGTTCGGACTCTTCAAGAAGGGCTTCGGGCCTTTCGCTCCCGAGGTCTACCGCTTTCCGTTCCCGAATGTCTATCGGCGACCGCCGGATATGAGCGAGGAGAGTTTTGTCGACTGGCATTTGTCTCTGCTCGACCAAAGCTTCATGGCGGTCGTCGACCCCGCGCATGTGGCGGCGATCGTCGTGGAGCCCGTCCAAGGCGAAGGGGGATTTGTGGTTGCCCCGCGGGCCTGGTTGCAAAAACTCCGCGATCTTGCGAATAAGCATGGGATCCTGCTCATTGCCGACGAGATTCAGTCAGGCATGGGCCGGACGGGAAAGCTCTGGGCGATCGAGTGGTCGGGGGTGGTTCCGGACATGATCACCACCGCCAAATCGCTTGCGGCCGGAATGCCCTTGTCGGCGGTGGTCGGCAAATCCGAAGTTATGGACGCCCCTCATCCCGGCGGCCTCGGCGGCACCTATTCGGGCAACCCGCTGGCCTGCGTGGCCGCTCTCGCTGCCATCGACCAGATCACCAGACCCGCCTTCCTCGCTCGCTCGGCCACCCTCGGTGAAAAGCTCAGAGCGCGTCTTGAAGGGATCCGGGAACATCACCCCCGGCTCATCGGCGATGTCCGCGGTCTCGGATCGATGCTGGTCATGGAATTCGTCAAGGATCCGGTGGAGAAGACACCTTGGATCGAGGCCACCGCCGCGGTGACGGCGGAGACGGTGAAGCGAGGGGTCATCACGATCAGGGCCGGCCTCTACTCCAACTGCGTTCGCTTCTTGCCCGCCCTCGATATCAGTGACGATCTGCTCGATGAGGCGCTCGATGTTGTCTCCGACTCGGTTGACCAAGTTGCTTCTGATCTGGGTGTGGGCAGATGAAGTTTGGGCAGTTCATCGCCGGCGAATGGATCGACGCCCGCATCGGTGCCACCTGGGATCTGATCAATCCCGCCACCGAGGAGACCATCGACCAGGTTCCATTCGGTGATGAGAAAGACGCCCGGGCCGCGCTCGACGCGGCCGATGCGGCGTTCGCCGATTGGAGTCACAGAAATCCCTATCAGCGCGCTCGCTACCTCGAGACGGCTGCCGCCACCATTCGATCCCGGGCTGAAGAGTTCGCCCGCATCACCACCGAGGAGTCGGGCAAGCCGCTCGAGCAAGCCAAAGCCGAGTGGCTCTCCTGTCCCAACTATTTCCTTTGGGCAGCTGAAGAGAGCAAACGGGTGTATGGCCGCTCGATCCCGGCGCGTAGCTCGAGCCGCCGTATCGACGTGTTCTATCGCCCGGTGGGAGTTGTCGGTCTGATCACCGCCTGGAACTTTCCCGTCTACAACCAGGCGCGGGCGATCAGTTCTGCCCTGGCCGCGGGGTGCACCGTGGTCTCCCGTCCGAGCGAGTACACCCCCCGCTCGGCGATGCTCATCGCTTCCTCCCTGGAAGATGCCGGCTTGCCGGCGGGCGTCCTCAACATCGTCAACGGCGCCCCCGAACCGATTGGCCAGGAGTTCCTGGGAGATCCCCGCTGTCGAAAAATCAGCTTCACCGGTTCTACCCGAGTCGGAAAGTTGCTCATGGATGGGGCGTCGCGGAC